>NZ_JAILQF010000068.1 GCF_024699075.1 Butyrivibrio sp. | reverse complement strand
TTACCTCTTTTTTACAGGAATCCAGGGTTCACAAAAAAGGTTCTCATGACCACTGTCAAAGTACAGCTCGTAATCAGTCTCTTCAGATGCAAAAACCTGCTTTCATGCATTGATCCAACATGAGCCCACATCCAGCCTATTTTCTGTAAGCCAATCATCTTCCACTGACACATACTTTTCATTACCGGCATCATCCACAAGAGTAACTAATACCTTAGGCTTTTGTCCTGGTTGCAACTCTTCACAACCATAATCCCCATCAAAAATCTGCTTAATCTTCCACATAATCCTTAATCCTTTAATAATCCGTTTTTTGCAGCAGCATTATAAAACAATATAAGAGGAAGGAAGCTTTGGGCAAAACCTTTAGGAGAAGTTGTTCCTACAAGAACTGCATCCTCTTTTATCTGCTTATTGCCATTATAGGATGGCGAATTTCTCATGGCATTATTAAATGTTCTGAGTCCGTTTTTAAGGTATTTGATATCACCTGTAAGTTCATATCCTATATACATAGCTTCAAGAAGCAGTGTATTAGTCCCATTTCTATTAAGGCTTGGAAGCTCTTTGTAATAAAAGATTCCATGCGGCGTCATAAAGTTATCGCACAGGTCATCTATGGCATCAAGCATGAGTTTTCGAAGCTCTGTATCCGGGAATACTCTGTAATATCTCATAAGGCTTCCGAGTGCTACAGATATCATGAATCCTACTCTTATCACGGTATTATCGGTATAAGGAGAAAGCCATGCACCATATCTTATGTTCCACTGCTTAAACTGATCCACTATCCACTCACTTTTTTGAACCCACTTAGCATCGTAGGTTTCAAGGTACAGGGCAGTAAGCGTTCTTAAAGCCCAGCCTGTTTCTCTGGCGCTGGCTTCTCCAGGCTTTTGATACATTGGTGTATCCAGGAGTCGAAGTACATTTTCTCCAATATTAAGGGCTGTTTCAAGGGCTCTTCTATCTCCTGTAAAATGCCACAGATCAAGAAGTCCCTCTACCCATTCATGACTGCAGACCATCTCGCCTTTAGGTCCGTTGCCATCTTCGGATCCTCCATTATGACCGTTTGTATGTTCCCACTGTCCACCGATCTTAAGAGGATCGCTGCTATAGTGGCATATATCTACATCCATCCAGTGTCTGGCAGCAACAATTCCGTAATCAAGAAATCTCCTTACACCGGTCCTTACATACATCATGAACATGGCATGTGGGTAGTCATATTCATTATTGGTCCATACAAGTTTGCCGCCGCCTCTTCCCTGGGCAGTATAATTAGAATCCGGAAAATCGCCAAAGTTCATCATGCCATAAGCTCTGCCATGTCCGTCAGCTCTATCTATCATAGCTATTTCGACATTGTCATTCATATAGCCTTTATTAGTTACAATTGAAGGAAATACCTCCGCCTGTCCATAAATTTCCGGATCTATATGAGCTGAAACAGGCATCTGATATATAAGACTTCTATTATCTATTTCTGATATAGGTTCATCCTTATCATGAAAATGAAGTAGGAATCTTTGTTCTCTTGCCATACCTGATGAGAATACAACTTTCTCATCCCCTTCAGGAATAAGGCTGATAGTAACCTTGTCAGAATCTGCTGCAATTTCTTTAGGGAAGTTTTGCTGCGCCTGAAAAATGGTAGCACAAACTCCTCCATTTGAATCCGTTGTATCTGCAAAAAATGTCCCATAGAAAACTTCTGCAAAATGTTCATTTGATTCTGACACAAGAAATGGTGCATTAACACTGTTTCCGACTTTAGCCCCATTTCCTGATATAGTAAACCTGGTCTTATAGTTAGAGATACCAGTCATAGTCCTTATTCCGGTCACAGACTTATCTCGTATTGTATTTTCTATATCTGTAAGTGAACCTGTTCCTGTTGTCTGATAAAAAAGATCTTTAGCTTCTTCAGAAGCAACTGCACTATTACCGTCATATGCTTCTTTAGTGCATTTATTATCATTGATACTTATACTATTTTTGATACTTATATTATTTTTGCTACTTATATTGTCTGCATTAGCTACAGTAGGCCTTTTAATATACATATTAAAGCTATCTGGGATGATAGTCTTATCTGAATCATTAAAAAGTCTTACTGATATGTCAACATATGGTTTTCCTGCTATTGCCGTGAGTCTTATGACACATCTGCATTCATCTGAGTATCTTGCTTCATTTTCAAAGATTGCACAAACAGGTCCTTTTTCTACAATATTCCATCTGCCATATTTTATAGGCATTTCCATACCATCAAGTTTAAGAACAGGTCCTTCAAAATCCTCACTACTATAAGTTATATCTCCGTATTTAAGGCTCTCAAATAGATAACTTCCGTTATCTGAAAGTGTGAACAGCAATCTTCCCATGTTTACTTTTAATATATTTTTATTTATTGCTTTTGGGGTATCTATATCCTTCTTACTATCTGTATTATTTCTTGCTGCTAACTGGTCATTCCCTTTACTTATTTCTAATAATTGTATATCCTTCTCTGATTCTTTTCCCAAATGACCATTACCCGATAACACTAAATGTGTATTGGAGTTACCTTTAATATCAGCAAGAAATCTGACAAAAAGATACTTCACACTGCCATCATCCCATGATGCAGTGACCTTAGACTGCGTCTGATAACATATGTTATCAGAAGAAACTGTAAAACTATCCGCATCATGTGGGCTTAACTCACCTCTTTTAAAGGGAACCGCCACCTGACAATATTCAAGTGGAAGGTCATCTTTGTAAAGTTTATCGATATAGATGTCTGTTTTTTTATTCATCATTCATTCCTTTATGTTGTAATCATACATTAAGTGGTACTGAGTTTCCTGATCTCTTTCCAGCTCTTTGATCTATAAAACAGCAGACTTGCGATCATTCCAAATACAAAACTGATTGATACGCCTGCAGTTACATAATGTCCGTCTATAAAGAAGGCTATAAGATATGCCGCAGGGATTCTTACTGCCCACAGCATTAGGAGATTAAGTACAGTTGGATACTTAACATTGCCTATGCCGTTGGAAAGATTGAGAATTGTGTTAAGCACGCAGTAGCACCACTGGAAAGGCACTTGTATCTTCACGCATAAAAGAGCATATTTTATAGCTTCTGCATCATTGGTAAAAAGCCCAACCAGGCTACCTGAAAAGGCAAACATGATAATGCCAAGCACTATTGTGGTAAGGGCTGAATAAAGCGGTACTATACGACCACCCTTATATAATCTTTCATAATTTTTAGCACCAAAGTTCTGACCTGCAAATGTTGCCATAGAAGCAGAAAAGGATGATATTGCCACGCTGCTTATGCCCATGATCTTGCCTGCAACAGAAGCTCCTGCCATGAATGCCGAGCCCTGAGTATTTATGAGCGACTGCATAAGAATATGTCCAACTGTATATATTGAATTATTAAGTCCAAGTGGTAAGCCCAGTTTTATAATATCCATAAGGGTTTTTCTATCAAGAACTTTGGGTAAAATAGTAAATCCGATATAATTGTATTTTTTTAGTATATATACAATGCTTGCAATCCAGGACATATACATGGCGATTATTGTAGCAAGCGCTGCCCCTACTACATCCATATGAAAAAAGGCTATAAATAATATATCAAGTATTATATTGGAGATACAGGACACCAAAAGAAATATAAATGATGCAGTACTATCTCCAAGGCCTCTTAGGATTCCTGCATTCATGTTATAGCCCATGTTACCAAGAAGTCCTAAAAATACTATTCTTATATATGCTGTTGCGAGGCTTATAGTATCTGCAGGGACCTGCATGAACCCAAGTATTAAAGGGGTAACTATCCATCCAAGTATAGCAAGAGGAATAGCGCATAGATAGGTAAAAGAGACTGATGTCTTTACAACTTTACCCAGGTCTTCCATGTTCTGAGCACCTGTGTACATAGATACAAGGATTGATACACCTGCCCCTATACCCATGAAGATACACATAAATACTTCTATAGGCTGAGAACTTGTTCCAACCGCTGCTATCGATGTAGCCCCACAGTAATTGCCTATGATAAGTGTATCAACAGTGCTATATAATTGTTGCAAAATATTTCCAAAAATAATTGGAATAGCGAATATGACAATAAGCCTCATAATAGGGCCGCTTGTCATATCTATTTTAGATTTGGCCATACTTTCCTCATATTCTAAATGTATTCTTGACCATAGTGAGCTCTTCTGCTCTTAAACACGTGCCCATTCTGCCTTCTTTGGTATCTTCTATCAGTTTATTGATTTCAAACCATCTTACTTCAGATAATTCAGATTCCTGAACTGTAAATTCTGAAACCGGAAGATCTTTTTCCAAAACAAATACTTTACTTACCTGTCTGTCATGAAATGGTTTTCCATGAAATACATTATCAGAGCCAATATTCAAAATACCGGCCTCTACAAGTTCACTCTCTTTGACAGATATTCCGAGCTCTTCCTTAAGCTCTCTTATAGCTGATTCTCTGAATTCACATCCGCTTGGAATATGTCCGGCGCTTGAAATATCCCATTCACCTGGATGGGAATCCTTATTAGCACTACGTTTTTGGAGAAGAACTTCTACTACATCTTCTCCTGTAATCTTGTCCTTAGCTTTTCTCACAAGCCATACATGAGAAGTTCTATGCCTGATTCCTTCACTATGTGCTTTATTTCTTTCGACAGTTTCTCCTGTAGGATTGCCATTTTCGTCTACTATATCAAGAATTTCCATGTTGTTACCTCTTTTTATATGTTAATGTTTTAGTATATTAGCAAAATATTTTTTTATCTGATTTCATCTAATATAATTATACACACGCTATTATTAAACTCGCAAACGCTTCGCTTTTTGCTCGTTATAAAATCACTGCTGACGCAGTTCTACGGCAAGAAATGTCATATCTATATACGCCTTTGTCTTGCAGCCTCAAATCCAAGGATAGCCGCAGATGTTGCCGCATTCATTGACTCAACCTGCCCCAGCATAGGTATAAGAAGATATTCATCTGCAGCATCTGATATCTCTTTGCTAA
>NZ_JAILQF010000018.1 GCF_024699075.1 Butyrivibrio sp. | reverse complement strand
TTTTACAAAAAAGACAAAAAGCCTATATATCTTGCAGGCTTTTATGAACTATCAGACAATAAGGATTCATTTGTGATACTTACAACTTCTGCCAATGAGTCAATGATCAGGGTACATGACCGCATGCCTCTTATGATCGACCAAAGCGCAGTTAAAGACTGGCTTTATGATACAGATGCGGCCAAAGAGATGCTTTCAATGGAGATGCCACTTCTTGAAAGCCATCAGGACTATGAGCAGCTGAGCCTGTTTTAAAGAACACAAAAATCCTTTGTTACCTGTCTAAAATATCAAATAAGCAAAATGATTAAGAGAACATATAATAGCAGAAAAAAATAAAAGAACAAATAATAACAGAATAAAATAAAAGAACAAATAATAACAGAATAAAAGAACTAATAATAACAGAATAATTAAGAGATCTTATAATAACAGAATAATTAAGAGATCTTATAACAACAGAATAATTAAGAAAATTTATGGTAGCAGGTACAAATATTTTGATTTATCAAAGAGAAAAGGAGAAATGATTATGCCATTTATTGATTCTAGAGTTAGCGTTAAGACTACACCTGAGCAGAGAAAAGAACTTAAGGAAAGACTTGGACAGGCAATTGCACTTATACCTGGAAAGAGCGAGAGCTGGCTCATGATCGATCTTGCAGATGAGCAGGAGATGTATTTTAAAGGAATAGGTGATGAGCCTACAGCATTTATCGGCGTTAACGTTTTTGGTGATTCAGATCCGGGGGCATTTCAGAAGATGACCGCTGAAGTTACCAAAATATATAATGAAGTCCTGGGTATTGCACCTGACAGAATGTATATAAGATACATGGCTTCACGCGATTGGGGCTGGAACGGCAATAATTTCTGATCATCAAATATGTTTTAAAAATGTTGCTAGCCAAATATTTAAATGATGTAGATGTCAAAAGATCCTTTTGATACTTAAGTTATAAAAATTCTATTATTTTTCTGAAAATGTTGTTAAAACAACAGACAAGACAGACCTCTTATATTACAATGCAGGCATAACAAGTTAACAGACAGTCTTATCATTACAATTGATATATATTATCAAAAACAGAAGCTTCTTGAATGATATAATGATAATGACAGAACATAATAGAATAAAGGAGGCTAATATATGGCAACACTTAACGCAAGAAAAGTAGCGATGATTGGATGCGGATTTGTTGGTGCAGCTTCTGCATTTGCTCTTATGCAGAGCGGCTTATTTTCAGAGATGGTTTTGATTGATGCTAATAAAGAGAAAGCCGAAGGTGAAGCTCTTGATATCAGTCATGGACTTTCTTATGCCAAGCCTATGCAGATATATGCCGGTGATTATAAGGATATAGCCGATGCAGCAATTATAATTGTAACTGCAGGTGCCGGACAAAAGCCTGGTGAGACAAGACTTGACCTTGTCAAAAAGAATGTTGGAATATTTAAATCAATTATTCCTCAGATATCAGAAGTTAATAAGGATGCCATCATGGTAATAGTTGCTAATCCTGTAGATGTTCTTACATATGCAGCATGGAAGCTTTCAGGATATCCTGAAAACAGAGTATTTGGCTCAGGCACAACTCTTGATACAGCAAGACTTAAGTATATACTTGGTCAGCACCTCGATGTAGACAGCCGTTCAGTTCATGCTTTCATCATTGGAGAACACGGAGACAGCGAGATAGCAGCCTGGAGTAGTGCCAATGTTTCCGGAATCCCGATCAATGATTTCTGCGAGATGAGAGGACATTTTAATCATGACGAGTCCATGCAGTCAATAGCTGAAGACGTTAAGAACAGTGCTTATGACATCATTGAGAAAAAAGGTGCAACCTATTATGGTATTGCAATGTCAGTAAGAAGAATATGTGAAGCTCTAATTCGTGATGAAAAGACAATTCTTCCTATCTCAAGCATTCAGCATGACAATCATGGAATTTCAGATGTAGCACTTAGTATGCCTGCTATAGTAGGTAAAGATGGTGTTGAGGGAACAGTTCCGATCAGTCTTAGTAAGAGCGAGGAAGAGGCACTTCAAGCTTCAGCCAAAACTTTGAAAGATGTAATAGATGATGTGGGAATCTGAAAATTATAAATCATAATATAAAGCCAAGGCAGATCATGATGATATGCCTTGGCTTTTTGTTAGGTGTCTAAGGGTTCAGAATTAAAACACCAGTTGCACCAGCAGCATATAGGCGACTGTTCCTGAAAGTATACTAAATAAAGAGTTACGGCTAAGTATCTGAACTATCACTACAAGACCTGATGCTATAAGCTCCGGAAGTCCAAAGGGATGAACAGATAGAGAAACATCTTTAAGGCAGTATATTACCAGCATTCCTATGATCGCCTGAGGTAGTACTTTGCCAAGATATTGGATGTACAAGGGAGTTTTTTTCCTGAAAACAAGAAAAGGAAGCGCCCTTATAATGATCGTTGTCAGTGACATAATGATTATGAGTATGGCTGTGTTCATGATGCTGCCTCCTCTTTCTTGCGGATAAGGGTCAGTACCAGCGTGATCAGTAGCATGGCAGGAATAAGGAAGCTGCTCTTACCAAATATGATGAGGGATAACAGCGTGCACAAAAGGCCTGTAAGCGCAGGAATGTGATCTTTGGAAGAAAGCCACTGCTCTGTGAAAGCGGCTATAAAAAGTGCTGTCATAGAGAATTCAATTCCATCTGTGGGAAAAGGGAGCACCGTTCCAAGAAGACTTCCTATAAGACTTCCTACAACCCAGTAACAGTGGTTAAATAAGGAAACAAGAAATCTGTAGAGCTCAGGGTCAGTCCCTTTTGAGGCCATACCATCGCAAAGAAGCGAATAGGTCTCATCTGTAAGCGCAAAGATAAGATAGGGCTTGTACTTTCCTGCGGATTTATATTTGTCTATCATAGATATACTGTAAAAAAGATGCCTTGCATTGACCATTACTGAGGTGAAAAAAGCTGTAATGACGCTGGCTCCTCCTGTAATAAGGCCTACTCCCACGTATTGTAGAGAACCTGCGTATATAAAGATGCTCATGGCGCCTGCCCATAATACGCCATAGCCTGCATTTCTCATCAGTATTCCAAAGCCTATACCAAGAACAATATAACCTGCCAAAACAGGAATTGATTTATAAAAGGCCTTTATTATCGTCTTTTTTCTCATTAGTTGTGGAATATCTCCCTTACCCCTTTGATTAAATATGATGCCCTAAAAAGGAATCCATATGAGATATATAATACATGATTAATAGAAGTATAACTATAGCTGAATTTAACACAACATAGCACCTGGCAAAAAGCCTGGAATTTTGCATTATAAAAGCCAGGACGATTGCCCTGGCCTGTTTTAGAGAGGAAGGCTGTCAACTAGATGTGACAACCTTAAGGTGTGCTACGGGCTCTTTGGATGATAAAGACTGTCAACTATAAGGGACAGTCTTATAAGGCCCGTTGTGTGGGGTGGAGAAAGATTGTCAACAATTAGGGACAATCTTTTCACAAAATAAAAAGAGTATTTGTGGGGTAAAAGAACATTCGCTGTTCTTCATGCTCTTATAATAATTCCAGAACCTTAATCATGACTTAAAGAAACAAATAAATTTGGAATTTTTTTTGAACGAACGTGAAGCTTTACTTACTAATATTTGCATTTTGTGATTAATATTGCTTTGCATTAATGAGATAATTATATAAAATTATCAAGATAACCCATCATCTTTAGGTGATGAGCATATATTATTGATGAACATATTTTTTTAATGATTTATAGACAGATTGTTGTATTCCGGTAAGTTTGGGAGTGGAGCTGTATGAGAGGTCAGAAGCAAAGAAAAGCCGAGATTAAACGTATTGTTCTTAGAAAGACTGATGGTGTATGCGCAAGATGTGGAAGACAGATTCCTATAAATAAGGTTACGATCGAACATTACATTCCGAAGTACAGGGGAGGAATGGATGATGAGAGAAACCTTCTTCCTCTTTGCAGAATATGCAATAAGCAGAAAGGCTCTAGGCTTGTATCTGTAGAGGAATATTATCCCTATCTTAAAAGTGAATATTGCAGAATTGCAAATGAATATGAAGCCGAATGGCAGAATGA
>NZ_JAILQF010000448.1 GCF_024699075.1 Butyrivibrio sp. | reverse complement strand
AAGAGAACTGGAGAAAATCGAGATGATCAGGCAGGCTGATGGCATATACAGACTCGACCACGCAGTAACAGCAACACAGAAGACGATACTGAAAGCATTTGGAATTGATGCTAATTATATAAAACGAAAATCAAAGGAGATTAGCGACTGGCTGAATCCAAAGGTACATAAGGTGAAAATCTAAGGGAGGACGTTACAATGGCACGAGGACGAAAGAAAGTATCAACCAGCTCGCTTGATGCTTAGATCGAACATCAGAAGGCTGTAATGGAAAAAGCAAAACTGAAGTATGAAGCAGAGAAAGAAGCACTTGCGGACCTAATAAGGCTTCGTAATGAGATGAGGAAGGAAGAACTTATGGCTGCTGTGATAAAGAGCGAGCATTCTTATGAAGAAATCATGGCATTCATTAAAGGTTCCAGCGAAAGTGAGGAAGAATAAGATGCAGGAGTATTCAAGAATCCTTATTGAGCAATACTGTATGACACACAAAAATACTAAGAAAAGCAAGTTCCTGTGGGATTTAGTTGATCTCTCTTACACCATGGAGTGTGAGCCTGAAGAATGGGAAGCGTTACAGTTGGAACGCTATATAAATCAGGAAAGGAACCCTGAACTTCGAGAAGCCTTAGAAGATCTTGACGAATTTCTATTTGGATAATTATAAGCCCTACTGGTAGGCAATAATTGAGCCTGTCAGCAGGGCATCTTTTTTTTGAGTGGTAAAACTATTGGAAGTTAAGAGTTATAAAATCCATCATTTATCCATATTTCCTTGTTATAACAGTTATATCCAATAATCTTACAATTTCACATATAATCATAAAATGCATTTGCTTTGTAAAAGCCATCATAAAACATGACTGATGTCAACGAAAACTTAACGTCTAATAGATAGTAAAAACGTAATAAAATACAAAAGTACTCTAAAAATTATATTGACAAAACAAATTGTCAGAGATAATATAATTAAGCAAAAAGACAAAAAATAATAAAAATATGATAGAAAATATGATTTTTGTGAGGGCTTTGTGTTTTTGACACAATTTTTTGAACGTTATTGTATTATTAAATCTTTTAGGAGGCAGTATTAGATGAAGTGTGCAAATTGTGGAGCGGATGTAAAAGATGGTAGCTTATTTTGCCCTAAATGTGGAGCAAAGATGGAGGTAGTATCTAATAATTCTGCTAAAACCAAGCAGAGCAAGAATCCTGTCAATAAGAAAGTAATTATTGGAGTACTTGCACTTGTAGTGTCTCTTGCTATTGTAGTATTCGCGGTAGTGCTATATATCCAAACACGCCCTGTTAAGATTGATCTAAATCAGTATGTTACTGTTGAATATTCTGGTTATGATACAGTTGGTAATGCAGTAGCAGAAATAGATTATAAGCAGCTTAAAAAGGATTATAAAGAACAGCTTAAATTCAAGGGTAATGATGATATTAGTGATAGTTATAAATCCCCAATACATTTTTTGGAAGATAATATCGTTGGAGAATTAGATAATGATACAAATCTTACTAATGGAGATACTATTGTTTATAATTGGAATATTGATACAGAAATGGTGTCTGAGCATGTAAATGTCGAGTTGGTTGTAGATAGTTCAAGCTATACTGTATCTGGTCTTGAAAAGGTTAAGACATTTGATCCTTTTGAAGGATTAACCTTGAATTATGAAGGAACAGCTCCTAATGGAACAGTTTCAATAGCTAATGGTAGTGTTTCAAATATGTACTATACAGAAAATGATTATTCGTACTCTATAGATAAAAAAACTGGTCTTAATAATGGTGATGTTATAACAGTTTATATTACAACAGAAAATGAAGATGCATATAAAAAGAAATTTATAGAAAATTATGGTGTAATGCCAGAATCAATCAGTAAGGAATATACTGTCGAAGGTTTGGAAAGCTGGGTTACAAGCCTGGATGATATTCCGGAAGAAGAAATTGCGAAGATGCAAAAGCAGGCATTAGATGCCTTTACATCTCAAGAAGCTAATTTTGTAGATGAATGGAGTATGCGTGATCCGGAATATATAGGGGCATATCTTTTAGTTTCAAAGGATTCAGATACTTGGAATAATCATAATTATCTTTATCTTATATATCATGTTACTGCAGACTATGATACAGGTACAAATACTGGAACTTTTGATTATTATTATGGATTTTCTTTCTATGATTTGAAAATAAATAGTGATGGTTCTTTCTATGTTGATTTAAATGGATATAGAGAACTATATCAATATATTACCCAAGAAATGAAAAATGATGATGCTTGGGGTGGTACAAGCAGCTACTATTTCTATGGATATAAGACATTAGATGAGCTTATTATGGATAATGTAAACCAAAAGGCAAGTAGTTATACATACGAAACTAATATAGAAGAATCAGAAACAACAGCATCTGAAGAGTGAGATATACAGAAGTGGCCTTGCACTAACTAATTAGTGCAAGGCTTTTTTGTGTCTAAAAGGATGATGACCTTACGTAAAAAAATAAAAGAATCTATATCAAATAGTTAATTTAAATGATAGTATATTAATTGAGAATGAGTTCTATGAGGGAGGTAGATTATGAGTAAGAGGATTAAATCAAGATTATCTATTTTATTGGTATGTGTATTGGCTGTATTTTCAATGTTGTATATTCAGTCTGATGCAGCAGATACATACACTGTAAATGGAACAGTAGACAGTGCTACTACAAGTAGTTATCTATATCTGAATACAGCTCAGGGCAAGATGGTTATCGCAATAGATTCGGATACAGATCTAAGTGGTTGCAAGATGCTTCTTCCGGATAAGAAGATCACAGTAGAGTGTCATCATGGATCAGATGCCTACCTGCATGCTTCCAAGATTTATCAGACAACAGCGGTAGTTGATTCTTCTAATTCATCTACAGTTTTTGGCACAGTTACGAGTAAGACTACAGATGATGTGATATTCTTATCAACTTCAAGTGGTACTATGGAGATCAAGGTTGATAGCTCAACAGATATGACAAACTGTCATGTTATCACAGTGGGGCAGAAGATTTATATTACTACTGCAAGAGGAAGCGATGCTTATATGCATGCTGTAACGATAAGGGATGCAGCTTCAAGCAATGGTTCTAGCTCAGATACAGCTACGATCAATGGCATTACAATGCCTAATCTTACAGGTACAGTAGGTGATAAGACTACTTCGTCCCTGTTATATTTCTCTACATCAGGTGGCATGATGCTTATAAAGTATGATAGTAATACTGATTATTCTGGATGTCTTACTCTTATTCCTGGTCAGTCTATAACTGTTGCATGTTATGGTGGAAGCGATTCATACATGCATGCTGCAAGAATTGTAAATAATGAAATTGCCGGATATAGTCAGGCAGGAAGCTATTCTTCAACAGTATCATATAAAGGTAAGGTTTCATCAAGTACTACGCTTAATACCCTATACCTTTCAACTGAGGGCGGTACGGTTCAGATCAAGCTTGATGCAACAACCTCTCTTTCAAGTGTTCCTCTTATAGTTGGAGAGACAGTTACAGTGACCTGTGGTCTTGGTTCTGATGAAACTTGGCATGCTATAGATATTAAATACTAAATACTAAAGTATAAGTATGGGCAGTGCATATATAGTGCATTGCCCTTATTTTATTATTACGTCAGTACTATTAGGCTATACTTGTAGCGAGTCTTTTTAGTCTTTGGTATAATTATCATGTTTATGTTTGCAATAAATGAGAACATGGAATCCCTTATTGCATAATGTAATAGTAACATAAATTATTATGCATTCTAAAATATGGTAAGGATTAAAATATTACATGCTTAAAAATATACGTCATTTTATAAATGAGAATAATTTTAGAATAAGGAATATTCTTTTTGATATCTTATTAACTATAGAGATACTGGTAGTCATAATAGATAAGAGTGACTTTCATATTGGCTTTGAAAGTTATATTTTCAGATTTACATTTTTAATATCATGTCTGTGTGTATTTCTTGCTATCAGGAAATATAGTATAAGTGATCTTATACTTATCATAACTTATTCAGTTATTTCGGTTGCTGTTTACAAGTTGTCGGGAAGAAATGAGCTATTAAGATTTACAGTATTTATAGCTGCCTGTAAGGATCTTGATATGTTGAAGAAGCTTAAATTATTCTTCTATGAGTCTGTGGCAGGTTCTACTATTCTAATACTATTGTCAATTACTGGTATATATGGAAGGTTATGGACAAGCGCTTGGGATGATGCTGGAAGTATAAGATATGTATTTGGATTTGGAGATGCCAATGCTTTTCATTGTATGTTCATGATGCTCGTACTACTTGGCTTATATTTGTATCATGAAAAGCTTAGATGGTATGGATATATTTTGCTGGCTCTGTCAGATATACTTCTATGGATGGTTACAAGAAGTGAGGCTGCAGCAGCTATCACTATGCTTAGTATTATAGGTATTGCAATATTCAGGTTTACTAATTTGAAAAAGCATGTGGTAATGTATTTGCCTGGATTTATAGTATACGGTTTCTGCATCTGGTTTTCCAGATATTCGGCTATAAATAGCATGTGCATGCCCAATGACTTTATCAAAAAAGTAGATAGTTTTCTATCTGGGCGTATTATTAACCTTTATTGGGATTCTGTGAATCACTATGGTTCTATTGAAACATGGCATTTATTTTCCGGTCGGGATACTATGGATATTTATTTTGATATGGGGTGGGTAAGACTATTCTTTTGGTATGGAATCATTCCGGCTGTATTTGTTTTGGCTGCTATTGTTTTGTTATATATAATGTGTATAGTAAAGAAAGATGCTGTTATGATGGTGATACTAGTATGTCTTGCCTTGTATACGCTTGTAGAAGCTCATCTGGTGTCTGTATATATTGGCAGAAATTATATTTTATTATTCATGGGATATTATTTGTTGCAGAATAAAAAGACTAAGATAGGGACTAAAGCATGAAGAGAAGAGTTATTATTTCAGGAATTATCACATTAGTATTTCTAATTGTATTTGTATTTACAGGTCCTGTATATTCAGCGGCGGGAGATGGAAGTATAGCTAAGTATCTTGCATCTAATGCTGAGCCCGGTTTTAATTCTGTCTCATGGGGACTTGGAGCATTTCTAAAGATATTTGTAGGGATTTTTCCTTCGGTTAACTGGTGGACGATGTTCTCTATCTTTATGATGTTTAGTGTTCTTTTCTTTATGACATTGTTTATACAGGAGCTATTTGATGGAATTAAGGGTATTATCATAGCAGTTGTATTTGCTATTTTCTTGTGGGAAGCAGCTTATAGTATAGATATTAACTTTACCCAGACTGCAATTTTATCAGGAATTACAGGAACCAGTGCTTCGCTACTTATTAGCTACAGGAAGTCTTTTAAAGGAAAGGTCTTCTATGGCATTATAGGAGCGCTGTATATCCTTATAGCAGGTTCTTTAAGATTTGATGCTATGATAATGTGCATCCCTTTTGCGGGTGTAGTAATTGCTCTTAGATATTTACTTGTATTTATGCATAAAGGAAATGCTAGTAAAGTTGTAGATAATAAGAGATTGTTTATACCCGATATCTTTGTTCCTTTATTTGTTATCATTTGTTCAGTAGTATTATCATATGGTTCACACCTTGTATATAGACATATGAATCCGAATATTGCTTTTTTTGAAGATACTTTTGATCTTACAAGAGAAGTATATGACTATCTTGATATGTATCCTGAGTACAATGAAGTCAGTGATGTATATGAATCTGCCGGTCTTAAAGCTTCTTGGTATGCAATGCTGACCAATTATTACATAGCAGATACCAACTATTTCAATATAGAGACTATGTCAGTGCCTATACAGTTTAAGGGAGCTTCTGTTAAGACATTTAGAGGATATATGGC
Organism: Butyrivibrio sp.; assembly: GCF_024699075.1. The sequence continues at coordinate 25,581 of NZ_JAILQF010000448.1, read as the reverse complement.
GGAAATGCTTAAGTATAAGTATGCACTTATTCTTGGACTTACAGTGATGATTATTGCCGGAATCTTCACTTCCATCAAGAAGAATATCATTTCTGTATCCTCTGCTATTGCAGTATTTATAGCTAGTGGCATGTATTTCGTTCATGTTGGAAGATATGCTTGGAGAGTATCTGGAGGAGTGACGGTAGCATGTGTTGTAATGGGACTTATGATGCTTGAAGTATTAGTAGGAAAGCATTTCTTTGCAGATAATAAAGAGCTTAAAGATGCTGATATTACTAAAAATGAAGCTATAGATAGTAGTGCACCTAGTTATAATAAGAAGGGTAGATATATAGCTGGATATCTGATCGCAGCTATTTGCATGGTATGGGTTGGAGTTCATATTATAGCTACAAAGTCATTAACTTTCCCAAGATCAGAGGTGACTGATGAGGCATTAGCCGGGCTTCTTGATTATATGGATAGTAATGAAGATATAATCTATTTTACAGAAGACTATGATTATGCTTCGCACAATGTCTGGTATGTAGGAGATCCAGGATACCTTGATAATAAATTTACTATATTCGCCGGATACAATGAAGGCAGAAATACAGACCTTCAGGCAGTTGGTATAAGTGATATGTCTCAGTTTGTTATTAACATGCTCACGCGAGATGATATATATACGGAATATACTGATGTATGGTCATCTTACCTCTGTGATTATTATAATCCATATGTATCTGCAGGTATTGTGGATATATATGAACCTACGGGGACACAGTTTATAAGATATGTTGCACCTATAGAAGCGTCAGAAGATAGATTCGATGATACAGTATCTGATGTATCATTGTATGTAGATAGTAGTAAGCAGACTGATAGTTATCAGGTGGTTCACGTAGATGCAAAAGTATTACTTGACAATGATGATGTAGAATATTATATGAATATTGAGAATTCATCAACAGGTGCCATATATTCATATCCCCTTGTAAGAGATGGCGATACTCTTACAGGTGATGCTATATGGAAGAACGATACTTGGAGTTTTATGGATACCAATCAGTATATTGTAGGAAAGTATTCTGATGGCACTATTGTAAGAGTATTAAATATTACAGGTACACCGGTTCCATTTGTATGAAATGTCATATAAAAAAATAGTGTATTAATTCAAGAAACGGCAATGCATAATTATTTATGCGGTGCCGTTTTTGAGGCTATAAAAAATGCTTGTTTATTATTGTGTGATGTTAGCTATTATATATGTTCCGTATTGTTCCTGTTTCATATTGCTCTGGTTAAAGTAAGAAATAGCCGCTGTATCATCTTCCTTACATATGTAGACTGCATTATCTGAAGGGGCATTATTAGTAAAATCTCCAAGAATGTAATTACCAAAGCTTTCCGGTTCAAGGAATGATGCATGTACATCTTTATAGACTACGGTATTTACAAAGTCAGGTGCAGGGAACTTGTCTTCAAATAGTATTACAGGATAAAGGACATTAATATATATCGTCTCAGCGTTATTATTTTGTGCAATTGAAAGACAATCTGCTAGTCCGTAATCAAAGTGAGATACATTATCTTTATTGTAGGATAAGGACATATAGGTAAGTTCGAATCTTGCAAACAAAGATGTATATATTATTGCTAATATAAGCGAAGCTATGATTACAGGTATGGATGATTTTGAGGTTATTTTGTGTAAGGCTTCAAGTATTGAATATATTCCCTCGGCAATCATATAAGTCAGTGGTATATAAATTATGTTAATTCTGGTAAGATCAGACTCTACAAGGCATCCATGAAGTATACACCAAATGAACCAAATTAAGAATAGTGTATTAAGGTTCAATATATTTTTATGGGTAATAATAGATTTTATGATCTTGTATATTGATACAAGTATTCCTATTAATATAAATATAGGTCCTATTCGGTAATATATTCCATAAGTAGGTACTGCATTGATACCAAGATTATCATCCTGACTTATAAAGAGTATTTCAAACATATTAGAGAGATTTTGTATCATTACAGCAGGTGTAAGGGCAACTTCGCTGCTTCTAAATACTGTAAGTCGTGGAATTGACAATAGCGGTGTTACTATTTCAATCAGGTGATCTGTATTAACTAGTACGAATAACAAGAGAGGTGCAGCCATTATTCCAAGTATCAGCATGGATATAAACAGATGTATGTCTATACGGATATAGTTTTTTATTATCAGATATATTAGGCTACAGCCTATAATAAGTGGCATTACAACCCATGCAGCTGCATAGCAGTATAATGACAGACCATAACATATCATAGATAGGTATATCATGTATCTGTTCGTAGATGCTTTTAATAGAAAGTAGGTACCAAATACCATAAAAGCAGGAAGAAGATTGGCTTCAAGCCCCCATCTTGTGGCTAATATTTGCCAAGGACTTATAGTAAGAACTATAAGTCCTATAAGTCCAAAACTATCATTTCTTATGATTTTACAGCATCCGTAGAAGGCAGGAAGTATGAGTACTCCTATTATCATCTGAGGTATACGTATAGAAATGCTGCTAAGTCCCAGGAGCTTTATAAATGGCATCTCAAGGTATGTTTCAAGGGCATTCATTCCGCTACCCCAGGCTTCAAGATAGACTGGCATACTATAACCATGTGAGTCTATTCCATAGTGAAGAAGAGAATATGCTTCATATCCTGCATAAGCTTCATCCTGAGCCACTCCGCCCCATCCGGGGATATAGCCAAGCTGTAATATGCGTACTAAGGCGCCTGTTATTATGATAATAAGAGCTGCTATATCGTAGGATTTTGTGCTTTTGATAAATGGAAGTACATTGGTATAGCTACTGTCAGCTTTGATGACATTTTCAGAATAAGGTATATCTTTGTATTTATACAGATATATAAATACTAAATTGATAATAAGCAGTATAAGGAAGGCACATTCTATAATGCGCTTTGCCAGGTTACGAGTTTCCTGAATGCTATAGCCTGTGACATATATATAGCTATCACCTTCATAGTCTATTGTTATAGTAAGGTCTTTGAGACTTGTAAGAGAATTGATAGTAAATGAATATCCGGATAAGTCGCTTTCTGGTATAGATTTCTTTTCATAGCCTGAGATTATAGGATGAGTTTCATTTCCGGTAGAAAGAGTGAGAGTATTCATGTTGCTTTCTGCAAGATAGTATAGTGTTATAATATATGAGCCTGCAGAAAGTGTATTAGAATCTGATGTAATGCTTATGCTATCATCTGAAAGACTGTTATCTGCATATATTCCTTCCTGAGGATGATCCGGGAATTCAGGTAATAGTATTCCAAGATCACTAGTAAAGGTATCTGCAGTACCTTCATAATGTGTAAGAGGTTTTGAAAGCATTACTATTGAAATGATAATTAGTACTACGACTGATACTATAGGAAGAGCATAAATAGGTAATATTTTTTTATTCATGTTGGTAACCTTTTGAAAGATGTTATTAGTTAGATGTTCAATAATAAAGCTTATAAACTATTAAGAACATCTACATTTGAATTATAAACTCTTTCAGAAAAAGAATCCCAGCTTTTATATTCTGCATTACCCCTATGATCTTCAAGTATATAGCTGAGTTTTAAGCATTCTCCAAGGTAATTAGAGAATACGCAGCTTCCTTCATAATTCAAATGGGAATCATCATAATAATGTTCTTCTGTATTAAGCCCCATGGCATCATTGAACTTATTCATATTAACATATTCTACGCCATTGTTCATAGCCATTTCTTCTATGCTGTTATATACTTTTTCATCCTCTATAGTTGAAGGATATGGATTAACTATTAGCATAAGTTCTATTCCGTTATTGTTGGTATAGTCGATTATTTTCTGCAAATATCTTTTTGATTTTTCAGGTATAGGGGACTTTTCCGTAACATTAAGGCTGGGAGTATGTCCCTTGGATATTCCAAAATATGGTGTATATCCTTTGAATTCAGAAAGCTCCTCTTCTGAAATATCTAACAGCTCATAATCCTGTTCTTCAAGTTCATTATATCTATTGTGGTAGCCTGCAAAGGATGGGAAATATTTATTGATTTGTTCTTTGGTGCAAGAGTTAAGCATAAGCCTAGCTTTGTTTAATGAAAAGTTCATCCCATATACATTATCAGGCATCCAGAATTCATTAAAATCATCTCCGAATCTTGCTATTGAGTACAGGTCTATGACGACAACTTCGGGATTCTGGTTCTTGCAAAATTCCTTAAGATAATAGTAAGTTATCCATATGGGCTGCTCTGCAGCGCTGTAATCATAACCTGCTATGCCATAGTTGTCCCATAAAACAGCTGTATTTACATCACAGTGAATATGACTGCTTCCCATAAATACAACGTCTACAGTATCTTTGGGCTGTGCATACATGGCACGGTTTTGCATGATTCCATGGTATGTTTTAATGGAAAACAGAGTATCAAGATGAGAAACAATAAGTACAAATACTATTACAAAACAAAGTCTTATAAATATATTTTTTATAGTGATATACTTGCTGGCTGCTTTATTTGCAGGCTTTCTTCTATGATGTGCTGCCTTATGATTTGATGGCCTTTTTCCTGTATTTCTGACAAGGTGAACCTCAGATCCTTTTTTCTTATGATCATAATCCTGAAATTCTTTTCTTACTAGATTATCTCGCATAAATGACCTCCCCTCAGAAATATTTCTCCCATATATTTTTATTTAGAATGAACAAATATCTTTGGTTCCTAATTTGAGATTATTAGAACTGCATATAGATGAATGACCTTATTTCATTACCGCTTCCATATATTCCGTAGGTTACACTCGTAAGTGCAAGAGAAAGGAATATGATATCTCTTGGTACTTCCGGCAGGCTATAAAGAACTTCCCATGGTTCTTTGCTGAGCATTTTGGCACTTATATCAAGGATGATAAGTACGATCAAAGATACAAGGATTATTCTCCATTCCAAAATAGGCTTTGTCATAAAGCACCCATTCACATATTCAAATCCAAGAGTCCATGAACCATTAAACATGCCTTTGATAATGGTTAGCGCATTTGTAAGAGTGCCAGCCCTGAAGAATATCCAGGCAAAGGTCACTGCGATGAATGTAAGGACTGTGCCAATCGGCCCCTTTAAGAGAAAGTCAAGTTTATACTTTTTGAATACATCATTTAGAAGGTTATATATTCCATGAAGTGCTCCCCATATAAGAAATGCAGGGCCTGCTCCGTGCCACATACCGCATAAAATGAAGACTATCATGACATTTCTTATCCTGATTACATTACCTTTTCTTCCGCCTCCAAGAGGTATATAGATATAATCTTTATAAAAGCTGCTAAGAGATATATGCCAGCATCTCCAGAACTCTTTGATATTCTGTGACAGATATGGCATTTTAAAATTTGAAGTAAGGCTTATTCCGAAAAGCTCTGATATTCCGCATATGATATAGGTATATCCTGCAAAGTCACAATATATCTGAAGGCTGTAAAGAATAACTGTTAGAATGACGGCAAGTCTTCCGTAGTTTGCCGGATTTTCATATACCATATCGACGATAAGCCCAAGCCTGTCAGCTATTACAAGCTTTATAAATACGCCGGACATTATATAACATAGCCCCTTTTTGACACAGTCAACTTTAAAAAGGTCAAGAGCTTTACTGTCATAGAGATTATTTTTAAAAACGGGATATCTTTCTATTGGTCCGCTTGTAAGCTTTGGAAACCATAGCATGTAGGCGGTAAAAGTCATAAGATTTCTGGAGGGTCTTATCTTCTTCATCTTAATATCAGCAAGATAACTTATTGCCTGGAAGGTATAAAAAGACAGGCCGACAGGTATTACCTTTTCTATGTATACTTTTGGGACCCATATACCAAAAGTATGTATCCATGGTAGATATTTCCATGAAAACAGGAGCCCTATAAGTAATGCTACCGTAGCTATAAAAATAATTTTTGATGTTTTCTTATCATTATTTTCAGAAAAGAAGTCTATACTTTGACCTGTGATAAAACATACGAATGTTACTAAAAGTATATGTATTAAAGATGAGATACTTAGTGAACCGATGTAATAAATGCTTGAAGCAATTAATACTAGTCTGCGATATCTGATTGGAACCAGATAATATATAAGTAAGACTATTAAAATGAATACAATAGTAGTTATTTTAAATAGCATGTTTCTCCCCCTGAATACAAGTAATAAATAATAAGCCGGTTTATTTCTTTGGATTACTGCTAGATAAATATATGCCATGGAAGAACAGCTATATACAAAAACAGATATTATAAAAGAAGTGGTCATTAAAAATATTGGTCTTTTATAATAGGGGTTCTTATAAAAAAAGAGACTATTTATAAAACCAGAAACCTGATTTTATAAAAGTCTCGCTGTCATCCTAGGCTTCGATCAGGCCGGGTATAAGGTCTACCTTAGTCGTACCTGAACACAGAGATAAATCCCTGTAGCTACTCCCTTTTATAGGTTATTTATTTATAATGATATTGTAACAAACCGTTCTAAAAGTGTCAATTTAATGATAGATTATAGCAATTGTATCTTGAGTGACAATAGTATTTTCTTTTGTCAAAGTATTAGTGTGTATTTTATCATGGTGAGATTTTTATTGGGTGATCGTTGTAATAAACTTTTTGCTATTCCTTTATTCCACCTATATAATAAAAAAGACAAAATTATCCTGATCATATCTTTATGGAGATTAGTTATAGTGAACAAAGATATACGTAGTATAAAAAAGAGGTTACCAGCAAGAAATATAATAGCTATTATATTATCTGTGATTTGTGCATTGATAATAGGATGTGTGTCTCTATTACATATATATAAAAGTGGCAGTAATATTTTTAGCGGAGTATTACAGCATACATATGTCTCTGCTTATGAAAAGCTCGCAGCAGGAGAAGCGATAAATGTGCTGGTTGTAGGAGATTCGATTGGACAAGGGGCCGGTGCAACATCGGGAAAAGGATGGGCTTCAATGTTACCTTCTGAAATTGAATCAGAGTATGGCTCTAAGTGTAATATTACCAATATATCCATGGGTGGGAACACTAGTTATGCCGGTATTGTAAGAGTTAATACTTTAGAGGATGATATTGACTATGATCTTATTATAGTGTGTTTTGGTGAGAATGATAGCGAGAGTGAACTTTCTTCTGAGTATGAAGCACTTATAAGGGCTATAAAAACACGATACGGATCCGGAAATATCATTAGCATTCTCGAAAGCTCACAAAGAGAGTATACTAATAAAATTAATACGATCATAGATATAGCGGATTATTATGGTATACCTGTTGCGGATACTATTGATGCCTTTAATACTAGTGGGTATTCTTATGAAGAGCTTGTGAATGCTCCGGATGATCTTACTCATCCTAATGACTTGGGGCATGAATTGTATCTTAGTACCATTATGGATGTGATAAATGCGCAGGTTGCAAAAATATCACAGTTTGATGAAGTGTCGAATAATTATAAGGATATGCTTTATTTTGACAGAAAAGATATGTCACTGTCCGGAGTTTATAAATATAAACTTACTATAGATAAGTCTATCACCGCAGATATAGGACTATATAGGAATTATCTTCCCGGAGAGAATAATGTAAAGGTATATGTGGATGGTGTACTTATATATGATTCTAATGATACATGGAACAGTGCTGAGCAAAGTCATATATACAAGATAACAAGTGAACCTGTTTATATAGAAAAAGAAGTTGAAATAGAATTTTCATCTTTTGACCTTGCAAAGAGGTTTTATGGAATTTCATTTACTAATGTGAGTCTGTGCGAATAAGGAACATATAAATGACATTACATTCATATTTTATATGGGGGTAGTTGGATTATAATGATATAATCATAAGATGTGCTAAATATTATATTAGGAGATATCTCAATGGTCTTCAGTTCAAATACATTTATGTTTGCTTTTTTACCAATTACATTAATTGGTGTTTATATTTTAAGAAAAAACAGATTTACGAATATATGGCTTTTAATTCTTAGCATTATATTCTTTGGATGGACACAGCCACAGTATTTGTGGATCATATTTCTTAGTATATTGATCAACTATTTCAGTGCACTTCTTATAAATGCTTGTAGCATAAAGAAGATGATACTTGCTCTTTCGGTGTTTGCAAATCTTTCCCTGCTTTTTTATTTTAAGTATTTCAATTTTTGTGCTGATCAGATTAATGTCTTTTTGCCGAATAAAATAAATATCGGTGAGATTATATTACCTGTAGGAATATCCTTTTTTACTTTTCAGGGGATGAGTTACGTTATTGATGTTTACAGGAATACAGTTAGTGTACAGAAGAATCCTTTAAAAGTTGCACTTTATATTACCCTTTTTCCTCAGCTTGTAGCAGGACCTATTGTACGATACAGTGATATAGCTACAGAGATAGATAACAGGAAGCTTAGTTTGGATGACCTGTCTGAGGGAATTACCAGATTTATTATAGGTATTGGCAAGAAGGCTATTATAGCAAATGGATTAGCTGAAGTAGTTGATAGTATCTGGAATGCAGGCGTTTCTAATAATACAGTTGCTATAGCATGGTTTGGAAGTATTGCTTACAGTCTCCAGATCTTTTATGATTTTTCGGGTTACAGTGATATGGCTATAGGAATTGGAAGGATGCTTGGATTCCACTTTTCCGAAAACTTTAACAGGCCATACATATCAAAGTCTATTTCTGAGTTTTGGCGAAGATGGCACATTTCTCTGTCCTCCTGGCTCAGGGATTATTTATATATACCTCTTGGTGGTAATCGCAGTCATGTGTATAGGAATCTGTTTATTGTATTTCTGTTAACTGGTGTATGGCACGGTGCTGCATGGAATTATATTTTCTGGGGTGTTTATAACGGATTATTTATTTTGCTGGAGAGATTATTAAAAAATAAAAAGAATATAAGTTCACATATTTATACTTTACTTGTGGTAAATATAGGTTGGGTATTCTTTAGGGCTGATACTATGAAAGATGCTTTAAGGTATCTTGGAACTATGTTTGGTATTGGATTAAGTAGTACGCCGGGATTTTCTATTGGGTGGTATGCCAATAACTGGAGCATTACTCTTGTGATTCTTGCAATTCTTGATATAACAGGAGTGCTCGGCAAATTAAGTAATAGACTTCCTGTAATCGTTAAGTATGTAGCTTTGTATGGAATACTGTTTCTGTCAGTAATACGTATAGTATCTGGTACATATAATCCTTTTATTTATTTTCAGTTTTAAATGTCGAGGTGTTAAGTTTGAAAAATAAGAACAATCTTGCGCAAAAAATATACTGCTTATGTTTTCCTGTATTTTTAATGCTGCCTCTTATGTTTGTAAATATAGATGAAGAAGCAATATCAGAACAGGAAAACAGGCCACTGACCCAGTTCCCTGAACTATTTGTATATGATGATCTGAATATGAATTATTCGGTAGCAATGGATAATTACCTGAATGACAGAATTGGTTTTAGAGATCAATTAATAATGGCAAATGCTCTAATTCAATATAATGTATTTGGGAGAATGGAAAATGGCGACAGATACAGACTCGGACCTGACGGAGAATTCAATATAATTGAAGAAGGGGTAGTAGAGACTTATCAGCACTTGAATCTGTATTCTGAAGCTGAAGTTGATAATATTGTAAACTCATTTCAAACGGTTGATGATTATCTTGAAGATAAGAATATAGATTTTTATTACATGATGTGCTATGACAAAGAAACCATCTATCCTGAATATTTTCCTGATTCGGTAATCCAGTATGGTGATATATCAAGAACTGATCAAATTATAAATGGCCTTACAGATCATAGCAGTGTTACTGTAGTTCCTGTGAAAGAAAAATTCATTTCACAAAAAAGTAATTATGAACTTTATAGTAAATACGGAGACCCTGTTCACTGGACATGGCGTGGAGCTTTTTACGGATACTCACTACTTATGAATACAATTAATCAAAACAAATCTGGTAATATTTATCCTGTTCTTAAAGAAGAAGATTTTGATATCAGTCTTACAGATCAGGGGATGAGTTTTTATTTTGGAGTAAGCAGAGAGAATATTTCTGAAGAATTTGTACTAAAGAATACGTCGAACGTTTTATGTTCTAACGCTTCTGATTATTATCCTTCCTTTGCCGGATATAATACTTATTATCATACAAACGAAAAAGTGGATAATGATACAAGATGCCTTGTTATATGTAATAGCTTTTTCATTAACTATTTAAGAGATATGATCTCAGAATCATTTTCAGAGACTATGTTTGTATGGGGAGGCATTGATCCAAATATTGATAAATGGATAGAGGACTATAAGCCGGACATAGTAATATATGAATCTGCAGAACGGTATGAGAGCTTTGAAAATATTGTAGAGACAGCTGATTCGATCGAATGATGGTAGACGAATATATTAACCTGAATAATGGATATTAGATAATGGGAATTAAATAATTGTTATTTAAAATGATGATTTAAAGTCGGTAAATAAATTGTGGTGATAACAATGATCGCCTGATTATTATATAGGTCGTAAAAGTTAAATATATTTTTAACTTTTTGAGGGGCCATAAATAATAATCAGGCGATTTCTATGAAATTTATTAGGTATATTATATTAGTCTTCAGCCTTGTTAGAAGTTTCAATTAGCTTGTAAGTATAGTACAGTGATGCAAGGTAACATATAGTATTAACTATAGCAAGATGTGGCAGATTTACAGGTAGTGCGAACAGATATTTACTGTAAACACAAATCGCTATCCAGTTAAGTGTTAGAGCTATAGGTGCAAACTTTATATCAAGGATCATTATGATGATAGCTAGTATTTCGTATATCATTCCATATCTTTCGTGCATGACTGGTAGGAATAATACGCAGGTATAAGTTGTAAGAAAGGCACAAACAACCATCATCTTGCCTGTAAGCTTGACCTTTTTAAGGAATAAGAAAGCACATAGTATAAGAAGTATAGTTGCTGTTATAAGTATCTGCCAGGTTTTAAAAAATGGTACATTGCCGGTACTCATATCTTCTGCAAGTAAACTGAAAAATCCCGGATAGTTAAGTGTCATTGAATGTGGGAATTCTGCCTGCTGATCAAGATATATTGAAAATGGTGTTTCAAGGCTGTGACCAGCAAGAAGTCCAGGTATTGCTGTTATCTCCATTACAAGAGGAATTATAGCAAAGTATAAAAGTGAAAATGCTCTTGTAACAAACCATACAAGGAATACAAATGGCAAAAGCAGTATTGCCTGCTGCTTAAATGAAAAAGCCAGGCCGTATACAACAAACATAAGGAAGTATTGCTTCTTCTCAAGGCAAAGAAGACACAGTACTATGAATGCTGTATATATAGCATCACACTGAGCCCAGGATGCTGAGTTAAGAGTTACAAGAGGTGATAATAGTACTATTGCAAAAGCTGCAAAAGTCTTATATTTCTGATAATGATCTGCTTTACCTGTTATTGTATGTACTAAAAGTGCGCTACCTACAGCAAGAAGATAGTCAAAAAATACTGAGAACAGTTTATATCCATAAAGAGGCTTAATACCTGTTTTGGTCATAAGAAGAACAAAAGTCTGATAAGGGAGAGTATAATCTCCAACGAGTCCTGTAAGATCTCCGTTAGCTTTGATCTCGTCATACCAAGGACCATAACATTCCATATAGTCTCCACTTATATCGTCGAACATGCAAAGACGAGCAGCAAATGCAACTACTGCTACAAATGCATAAAGTATGATCATATGATATTTGGATATGAACTCAATCAGGAAATTTTCAGGCTTTGAAATAGAACATGATCCTGATACCAATATTCTGTAAATCGAGAGTGCTGCAATTATGATTATGACAGCACATACTAAAAGTCTTATTTTTGATGAAGCAGGGACACAATAACGCATGTCCATATAAAGGCTTCCTGTCACTTCTTCGCCGCCTGCATATATCTTGGAAGATTCTCCGACAATATCAAGAGTTGATCCACTTGTGCTGATAAGTATTGAAGGTGTACATTCTGATGCAGTTATACGTACAGTGTAGGTACTTCCTTTAGAAAGGCTTCTGTTGTATATCTCTTCAAACCATTCACCGTTTGGAATATCCGACATTGAAAGGGTGTGGGATTCTATAACAGATCCTCCTGTAGCTGATGTTACAGAACCTTTTAAAAGCTGAATCTTAACTGATGCAGTGTCAGAGAGCTCTTCATCAGAGAGGTTAAGCATATAGAAGTACATAGAGTATATTCTTCTGGTTTTTGCTGTAAAAGTCTGGCATACAGCATTGCCTTCACTTATTTCATATATGGTGTAGTCACCTGTTTCAGGTCTTTTCTCATCATCGTGCTCAATTGTATAGATTCCTGCCATTGGAAGTATGTAAATTGAAGCTATAAGCGCGATAAGAGCTACTAAAACTGCCTTTAAGTATTTCTTTTTTCCAAATTTTTCTTTAAGATCATTCATGCTAAAAGACATATTTTTCTCCTGAGGGTTATAATGATAGTTGATGGCAATTATATAATGGAATTTTGCCTGCTTTATGGTATCATATTATTGTTTTGTTGGCAAAAACATAAATATAGGTAATAATTAGTATTTGGAAATATGCATTATAAGGCTTGTTTGTTGGTTTTATAGATGTTTCAAGTATGCCTGGCGGGAGTTTTGGGAGATTATATGATGTCAGTTAAAAGGTGATACATAGTTTTGGGGATTATATAATGTAAGTTAAAAGCTGATACATATTTTGGGGATTATATATAATGTCACTTACAGGTTGATATTATGTTTTATATGGAGGATTTATATTGAAAAGTATAAAGTTATTATGGGATAAATTGAAGAATCTTAAAAGGAAAGATGTCTGTTACATTATTGCCATCTTTCTTCTGATACTTACAATAGTCCCAATTTTTATTGCATCAGGATATGCTGTACTTTCTGCAGATGACTTTTCAGCAATGAAGAGCATTAGAGAAGCAGAAGGTGGGATTCTTCTTTTTAAGATCATAAATACAGTAAGAAGGCTTTATTTTCAGTGGTCGGCAGGTTATGGCGGTATTATCATTGAATACACTATTGCCTGGTTTATTATGAAGAATAGGGCTGTTGTTGGGATAAGCCTTATTGTATCGTTTATAATATTGCTTTTGTCTCTAAGGTTATTCATTAAGTGCTTTATGGAGTACTTTAAGATCGAGTCAGGTGAGAGACATATTATGTTCTGGGCATATGTATGTATTCTGGTACCATTCCTTGGATATAATTCATACCCCGAAGTTATGTACTGGTTTGTTGGTAACCTTTCTTATGACCTTTCTATAAGCTTAAATCTTCTTGTCATTTCAAGCATGATGATAATTGATAAGAAAGGTAAGAAGTGGATGTATATTCCTGCAGTACTTCTTGCACTCCTTATGGGAGGAATGTCTATTCAGTCAGGTCTTCCTGCATGCTTTTTCATGCTGATACTTAACCTTGATCAGATAAGGCGCCATAAGAAGATTGTGCCTGCATATGCAATCCCTTCTATCATGGCTGTTATTGGATATGCGATACATGTATTTGCACCTGGTAATTTTGTAAGGCATGATTCGCTTGATTCTACAGGACTTCATCCGTTTGCAGCACTTCGCTCAAGTATATATACTGCAGCAGATGAGCTTACGGCAGCATTTAAGAATCCATATCTTTTGATAGGACTTATAATCATGCTTTTCCTTGGCATTAAATCTGCCAAAGAGATTAAGATTAATGGATATAAGTTTACATTTACACTTGTTATATCCTTTATGATGATGGTCGCTACCTGTTTTACAGTTCTTCTTGGATATAGCGCATCAGGTATCGAGGCTCTTCCTGTCAGATGTATGTTTGTATTTGACTTTGTGACGTATACGTGCCTTGTGGTATGTGCATTTGCCTGCGGCGTTTATATTAAGAGATGGAGCGGCCTTTCAGTATCTCCTGATCTTAAAGTTGTTACTGCAGCTGTTATTGTGATAATAGCCTTTACTAATGCTGGTACTATGTTCCAGGATGCTTCCTGGAAGAACATGTTGTCCGATATTGCTCATGGACAGATAAGTGACTATAATAAATCAGTTAATGAGATTCTTGATACTATCGAGAATTCCGAAGAAGCAGATGTTGTAATAGATACACTTCCTGAGTGTCCGGATACATTCAACCCCTTCTTCATAACAAGCGACCCATATGACTGGTACAACACAGCTGTAGCAGATTATTATGGTAAGAATTCCGTTAAGACGGATCACTAAAAGAGGCGAGAAATGGCTAAGATAATGGTAATTGCCGGTGGTGACTGGCAGATAGAACTTATTAAGAAAGCAAAGGCAATGGGACATTATGTTATATGTTCCAACCTTTATGAGGTATCACCTGCATTCCCTTATGCAGATGCATGCGAGGTATGTAATGTACTGGATAAAGAAGGTAATTTAAAGATTGCTCAGAAGTATCAGCCTGATGCAGTAATATCTGATCAGAGTGATATAGCTGTTCCTACAGTTGCATATGTAAGTGAGAAAATGGGACTTCGCGGAATAGGAACAGAGAAGGCAAGACTCTTTACTGATAAAGGTATCATGAGAGAATTTGCCAGGGACAATGGCATCAACATTCCTAAGTATAAAGTTTGCAAGACTCCTGAAGATGCTTACGATATGCTTGAAGAGTTTGGACGGATCATCATTAAGCCGCTTGATTCCCAGTCAAGCCGCGGCGTATTCACAATTACTAATAAAGAAGAACTCAAGGAACACGTAGAAGAGACAATATCTTTTTCTAACAGAGAAAAGGTCTTCCTTGCAGAAGAATATATTGATGGCGATGAGTTTACAATCGACGGCCTTGTAGTTAATGGCAATCACTATCCGCTTTGCATATCCGTTAAGGAGATGTACAAGCAGAATATGAATATATCCAAGACTCAGACTTATACCTATTCAAGTCCTAACCACGATTATGATCTTCTTAGAAAGACCAACCGTGACCTTATAATGAAAGCAGGACTTCCATTTGGTCTTACCCATTCTGAGTACAGAAGTCATAATGGTAAGTATTATCTGATTGAAGCTGGAGCAAGAGGCGGCGGAAGTAACTTATCAGGTAAAATTGTTCCATTTATGAGCGGTATTGATAACTATGAGTATTATATTAAGAGTGTTCTTGGAGAACCTGTAGATGAAGAGCCTTTAAAGAATCTCCACCTTCCTGAAAAGAAGGCAGTTATCATGAGATTCTTCGACTTTGGCGAAGGGACAGTTAAGAGCGTTGAAGGCAAAGACTTCCTCCTTGCATCCAAGAATCTTATAGATTACCAGCTCAACGTTAAGCCTGGTGATGAACTTAAGAATCCTCGCTATGGAAGACTTCGTCCAGGTCACTTCATTATTGGTAATGAAGATTATGCTTCTCTTAAAGAGGAAGCAAAGGAGATTCTTGAGAAGGTTAAGGTTAATTTTGAATAAAACCTTTCAGTTTTACTCAGAAACGGAGAGTATATATGAAGCTTTTAGATACAACAATCAGAGATGGCAGCTATGCAGTTGATTTCAAATTCTCCTGCAGTGATGTTAAAATGTGTGCCCGCGCAGTTGAGAGACTTGGCATTCCATATTTTGAGATAGGTCATGGCAGAGGCCTTGGCGCAAGTAATGCTGAGAACGGCTTTTCGCTTAATACTGATGAAGAGTACATGAATACTGCAAGAGAGAATCTTAAGAATACTAAATTCGGATTCTTCTGTATTCCTGGCGTTGCTTCATTTGAAGATATAGACCTTCTTGCAGCAAACGGCGGTTCTTTTGTCAGAATCGGTGACAATGCAGATCAGATAGAGGACACCATCCCTTATATCGAGAGAGCTAAGAAGAATGGTCTTATGGTTACAGTCAATTACATGAAGACTTATATCATAGATCCTGAAGAGTTTGCTTCTAAGTCTGTCATTTTGGAAAAAGCAGGCGCTGACTGCGTATACGTTGTAGACTCCGCAGGATGTATGCTTGAAGCTGATGTACTTGCATATAAGAAAGCGTTAAGAGAAAAGAGCGATATAGCAATAGGCTATCATGGTCACAACAATATAGGTCTTGCAGTAAGTAACTCACTTGCCTGCGCTAAGGATGGCTTTGATATTATAGACACTTCCTTCCAGGGACTTGGAAGAAGCATAGGTAATACTGCAACAGAGATGTTCGTAATGTCAGCTCTTCGTGAAGGTATTGATGTTGGAACCGATATAGATATTCCAAGACTTCTTGAGTCTGGATTTACTTTTATAAGAAATGCTACAGACAGAGCACCGCAGAATCCTTTGGATCTTATCTGCGGATATGCAGGATTCCATTCTGGATATCTCAAAGATATTTATAAATGTAGTGAAGATAAAAATGTTGATCCTCTTAGACTTATAATCGCATATGCAAATGCTAATAAGAAGTCCATGGATTATGACCTTCTTTATAAAGTTGCAGATACACTTCCTGAAGATACAGGTATTAATCCATACAGTTTCAGACAGTATTTTAAGAAGACCTATTCTGTAGATTGAATGAGGGATAAGTTATGGCAGACGAGAAGACTTATGGAGGTTTTCTTCCGTTTGAGCTTGGAAGAGGCCAGGAATATTACAAATATAGTGATGATCAGATCCAGTACTATAATAGTGGCAAGACTGCGGTTCATTACTGCCTTATGCAGCTTAAACCTCAAAGACTTTTCGTTCCTAGGTATTACTGTCCTTCAACTAAGGGGGCTATTGAGAAGGCAGCAGCTGAGATTGGTGCTGAGGTTCTCTATTATCATGTAAGTAGAGACTTATCTGTAGATATTCCTGGAATGAAGGATGATAGTGATAAAACTGAATTCGATATGTGTTATGTCAGAACGCCTGATACAGTAGACTTTGCTACTGATGATGTAAATCTTTCAGACAGTGATGCAGTCCTTTTGGTTAACTACTTTGGAGTTAGAAGACCTGATATTAATTCATGGATGAAAACAGGTGCAAAGCTTATCATAGATAATTGCCAGGCCTTTTATTCAGAGCCTGTTATGGCAGATAATGTACTTAATTTCTATTCCTTCAAGAAGGATTTTGGCACACCTGATGGAGCCTTCGTTATAGGCTCTCACGTTGAAGACTATCACCTTGATATAGAGGATGGCCTGTCAAAGTGCGACTATCTCTTAGGTAGCCTCGTAGAAGGTACTAACAAGTGGTATAAGCGTAAGAAAGAAGTCGATGAAGAGATAGCTTCTTATAAGCTTCAGGCGTCCACAATAACCAGGATGATGATAAAGGCTATTGATTATGAAGGCGTTAAAAGTATAAGAGTAGCTAACTTTAAGCTTTATGAAGAAGCT
The DNA here is from genome assembly GCF_024699075.1 of Butyrivibrio sp. Next base: position 8,096 of record NZ_JAILQF010000448.1, on the reverse strand, counting down.
CTTGGAGCTGATAATCTTATAAAGTGTGATGAAGATTCCGTTCCTTATCTGTATCCTCTTAATCTTGGAATTGATATTAGGAAAGCTCTAATTGAGAAAATGATATTTATACCAACCCTCTGGGCAGATACTCTTGAAGATAAGTTCGAAGGTTCAGATGAATATTTGCTTTCAAAGAATACCCTTTTCATGCCAATAGATCAAAGGTATGACGAAAAAGATATAAAGTATATAATTGATATTGTGAATAGTATTATCAAAAGCAAAATATGATATAAATGTTATAGATTTTATGGGAGATTAGCTAAATGAAGGATATTGCTGTCATTGGTACAGGAGACTTTGCTTCAATTGTATATCAGATACTTAAAAAGCAGGATAGAAACATAGTATGCTTCTGTGTTGATGATGAATATCTTTCAGATGATAATAAATCTTTTTGGGATATTCCTGTAATAGGAAGATCAGAAATGATAATAAAATATACTCCTGATAAAGTAGAACTTGTAGCTGGATTTATCGGTAATCCTATGTTTGATATAAGACAGAAGAAGTGCGATAAGTATAAGGCGCTTGGATATTCTTTTGCCAACGCTATTGACACAGATACTTCCTACGCGGCAGAGATCGGTGAAGGCAATATCATAATGCAGAATGTGTCGCTTGGCTTTGACGTACATATAGGTAATGGCAATATCATATGGCCTGGCGTAGTATTCCCTCACAATAACCACATTGGAGATTATAATAATATTGCTCCGACAGCGTCTCTGTCAGGCTATGCCTGTGTTGGAAGTCACTGCTATATAGGCAATAATTCTATTATCAAGAACAGGGTTACTGTAAGCGATTATACATTTGTAGGAGCAGGTGCCTATATAAGACATGATACGCAGTCCGGCAAGACTATAGTTCCGCCAAGATCCTATGAACTGGACAGACCTGATACAAGGCTGTAAAGTAATATAACACACATTTAATTAAGTGATTTGGGAGAATATATTTTGAGAAAAGTATCCTTTGTAATACCATGTTATAACTGCGAGAAGACAATAGATGCAGTAACAACTGAGATAAGTCAGTTTGCTGCAGGTAATGATATAGATGCTGAGATCATCCTTGTTGATGATGGCTCAGCTGATGCGACCTGGAAGACGCTGCAGGGGCTTTGTGATAAGAATCCTTGCATTAAAGCAGCCTCTTTTTCCAAGAACTTTGGTCAGGCATCTGCAATACTTGCAGGTCTTTCTATGGTTTCAGGTGATTATGTATTCTGTATGGATGATGATGGCCAGGCTCCTGTTGAGGAGATATCTCACTTTCTTGATAAGATTGATGAAGGCTACGACGTAGTATTTGCTAAGTACAATAAGGTTAAGCAGAATTTCTTCCGTAACTTTACATCAAGAATCAATGCCTGGATGGCAAGAGTCCTTACAGAGAAGCCAAAGGGTGTTGAGACTGCAAGCTTTTTCTGTATGAGAGCCTATGTAGCTGAGAATATGGTAAAGTATGACAGACCATATCCTTATATCAGTGGTCTTATATTCCGTATTACCCACAATGCCACAAACCTTCCGGCAGAGCAGCGTAAGAGAAAAGAAGGAAGAAGCGGCTATACATTCAAAAAGCTCCTTGGACTTTGGTTCAACGGCTTTACATCCTTCTCAATTCTGCCGCTTAGATTTGCTACAGCAATGGGATTTTTCTTTGCAGCATTCGGAATTATATTTGCAATCGTTACTATAGTAAGAAAACTTGTCAATCCAGCTATTCAGGCTGGTTACAGTTCTACCATCGCTTTCCTTGCTTTCCTTGGTGGAATTATACTTTTCTGCATTGGAGAGATGGGCGAATATATCGGAAGAGAGTACATGTGTACCAGCCGTAAGCCTCAGTATATTGTACGTATGAAGGCCGGCTTTGATGAAAATGACAATAAGAAGAAAAGTGATTAATATATGACAGAATCAAAAAAAGGTTTAAAAAAAGATTTTCTATGGAATCTTATAGCTGAAGGAATAAGCGCAGGTCAGTCTGCGCTTATTCTTGTTTTTATATCAGCAGGTATGAGCATATCTGATGCGGGAGTTTTTTCCATAGGTTATGCTATATCTACGATTGCCTGCGTAATAGGAATGTACGGTGTTCGTAACTTTCAGGTTACGGATGTAAGCGGAAGATACAGATTTAAGTCTTATCTGTTTGCGAGATTTATAACGGTATTTACAAGTCTCCTTGTAGTCTTTGTATATCTTGGCTTTCAGCTTGGTACATCAAATTATGTTATAGAAAAGGCTATAGCAGTAATACTTATATGCATCTGGAAACTTGATAGTGTATTCGAAGACGTAGTATATGGAATGTATCAGCAAAGAGGGTATCTTGCACTTGGCGCAAGAACTTATGCCATAAGGCTCATATCTTCGACTATGCTGTTCTGTATTCTTACTCTTACAGGTCTTAAACTTATACCGATCCTTGTGATTGTATGCATATTCAGTTATATTGCTACCTTTGTAAGCTTTAAGCTAACATATCCTTATGTTAGAAACGAAAGTAATGAAGATATTAGTAGTAAAGATATTAGCAATAAGAACATTAGTGATAAAGATACAAGAACCGTTATAAGCAAAACCGATAATATTCAGACAAGTTTAAGTCTAATGGATGGCATTAAGCAGATATTGTGGCAGTGCTTCCCACTTGCTTTAAGCGGAGCTCTTGGTAACTATATAGGTAATGCTCCAAAGTATTCAATTGACTGGTTTATGGATGACAGTGCCCAAGCTATATTTGGATATATACTTATGCCATCTTTTGTCATACTTATACTTAGTAACTCTGTATACAGACCCATACTGCCAAGTCTCAGTCAGTTATATGTAAGTGGTGATGGCAAGGCTTTTGGTAAGAGACTTTGTAAACAGCTTCTTATGGTAGGAGCCATGGCACTTGTGATTCTTGCAGGAGGATTCCTTTTTGGAATTCCGGTTCTGTCTATTTTATATAGCACAGATCTTACTCCTTATAAGTCAGAATTTATGCTTCTTCTTGTAGGAGGAATAGGCTATGCTCTTGCAAGCTTTGCTTCAGCTATTCTAACTGTTATGAGGAAGCAGAAGACTATAGCTGTATGTTATATAATCTGTGCTATTGCCTGTCTTAGTAGTAGTAAATTCCTTATTGATCTTGCAGGATTTACAGGCGCAGTAATTCAGTATGATATATGCAATATAGTACTGGCTGTTATGCTTTTTACGGTTGTTACTTATTTTGTGAAATACCCGTCAGCTAACGATAATGGCCACGCTTAAAGTACAGTATAGGATACTTTAACAGTATGATTACGAATCACAAAGATAGTCAATAAAAGTAAAGAGCGATAAAAAATATAGAATAAAATAATAAAAAAAGGTGCTGTCATATTTAAATGATCTGATGATCAAATAATCGACAGCACCTTAGTTGTGTAGTATTAAGTTATTATAAATGATTAAATTTCTGTGTATCCAAGTATTGACATAAGTCTTAAGAATCCACAATAACCATATTCATCAAGAAGAGTACTAAGGTCATAGCCAGCAGGTATTGTGACTTTAATCTGTTTGCCATCATAAGCAAAGACTACATTTATGTCAATGTCAGAACGAGCAGAAAGTGCTTCTATCATTCCGGCATCAAGGCAAGCAACTCTGTCAGTTACAATGTTAAATGCACCGTTAGCAGGTACAGAAGCCACACTAGAAATGATTGAATTCTTGTACTGTTGAGGTGTGATATTAGCCATGTTATAGCTAACAGTCTGAGCTGGCTTATTGCCACTTATTGCAGTTACAAAAGCTGATGCATCAGCATCTCCGGAATTAGTAGCTGTTACTATTGCACCTGCTGGAACCTGATTAGGATCTTCATATGGGCGAATTTCTGTAGGCTCGTTTTCAACAACATAAGAAGTTGTTCCATCTGCATTGCTGACTGGTTTAAGTGTGGCCTTTACGTAAATTCCACCTTTGGAATTTTTTAGAGTGAGAGTGAAGGTTCCGTCATTATTGTTTACTACAGAGACATTATCACCACCACTAATTGTGTATCCATCAGGAAGAGTAGCTGCAACTGTAAAAGCTTCATTTATATTTACAGTGTTAAGCACACTACTACCATTAGTATACTGAGTTATATTATCACCACTAATGGTTATTCCATAATCGGTTGATTGTTTAATTATGTAATTAATTGCGGATTTTACAGCATTGTATGTTTGATTAGATTCGCTTCTGCCTGATTCTGTGTTAGTATCGATAGCCGAATTACTAACAGATATAGGGAAATCTGAATCAATTTCATAAACTATTATTGTAGGTGTTGCTTCGAGGAAGTCTTCAGAATCTTGATAAGAATATACTCCTTCAGCTGAAGAATTATTATCATGCACTTGAATTCCCACATTGCCTGTTATTGTACCAGTAACAATTATCTGTCCGTCATTAGTATAATCTGAATTTCCAATATTTATTTCTACGCCATTATTTACTGAGTATATATCTCCATTTACAGTAATATTATTTTCTCCACTGCTGTAAATGCCGTGATCAACTTGAGATGTTCCAACAATAGTTTGACCTTGTTGATCATAAATATCTGTTTGCAGACCATGTGAAGTAACATTTCCATTAACGGTTATTGTATTGGAGCCAGTGCTATCAGTTGTACTACTTGCTGTAATACCTGTACTGCCTCCAACGACGTTTCCATTTATAGTGACTTCACTATTATTTTTTGCAGTAACGCCTTCAGCTGTTCCTGATACATTTCCTTTAACAGTAACAGTTGAATTATCAGCATCAATTGCGGTCTGTTCAGCTCCATTAGTTCCAGCAGTAATATTGCCATTAACAGTAACAGTTGAAGAATTATCAGCATCAATTGCTGGACTTGCGGTAGGATGAACTGCATTGGTGTTGTCGGTATAGGAATTGTTAGTTCCTGAAGTGGTTACATCTCCTTCAACAGTAACGTTAGCGCCTTTGTCAGCATCGACAGCAGATGATCCGTCTGTAACAGTAATGTTTCCGACTTCGACAGTTTGCCCCTCAGCTGTAACTGTTGAAGTGGTATCCTCTGCAGCAAAAGATGTGATACATGGTGCGAGTAGCATTGAAAAAGCGGTTGATGTTGCGGTTAGATTGATTAGAAATTTTTTTGACATAATTACTTATTTCCTCCTTGAAGTAAATAAAAATATGAAAAACTTTATATTTTGTAATTGTACTACCTTTTTATGATAAATCAATAATTAATTTTTGTAATTCGAATTATTTTTTGGAGTTAAATAATAGAGTTATATCTGAGAAAGCAATAAAAAAGGCTGTTGCAAAAGCAACAGCCTACGTATTTATTTTCTATAGTTTTCAATAATCTTAGTAACTGCGTGGATTACATCATCCACGTCTTTGTCAGTAAGTCTAGGATAGAGCGGTATACTCATTATTCCTTTGTAGACTTTCTCTGCCTTAGGGCAAAGTCCTTCTTTATAACCAAGGCTCTTATAATATGGGAACCAGTAAACAGGTACATAGTGAACCTGGCACTGAATGTTCTCAGCACTCATTGCATCGAAGAACTGACGGCGAGTACAGTTAAGCTTATCAAGATCTAGCTGGATAATATAAAGGTGTCTTGATGTATCTGACTTAGGTGTATTCTTCTGGACTATTATTTCAGGTATATTCTTGAATGCTTCATCATACTTTGCAACAATTTCTTTTCTTCTTGCTACGAAAGAATCTATCTTCCTGAGCTGACTGCAAAGAAGAGCTGCCTGTATGTCTGTCATTCGATAGTTAAATCCAAGTAACTGCTGTTCGTAGTACCAGACTCCTTCATGAGGTCCTTCAAGCATTTTGCTCTCATCATGCTCCATTCCGTGCGAACGAAGAAGAAGAAGCTTCTCATAATACTCTTTATTGTCAGTGAGGATAGCACCACCTTCGCCGCAGGTAACTGTTTTAACAGGATGGAATGAGAAACATGTCATGTCTGCAATAGAACCGACCTTCTTACCATCATAGCTTGATCCTATTGAATGTGCAGCATCTTCTATAAATACAAGACCATGTTTATTACAGATCTCTCTTATGCGGTCAGCTTCTACAACCTGTCCTGTAAAGTCTACAGCTACAACTGCTTTAGTATTGGGAGTGATATGAGCTTCTATAGAGTCAGGATCTATGTTGTAGGTATCAGGATTGATATCTGCAAATACAGGCTTTCCTCCGCAGTAAAGTGCACAGTTGGCACTTGCCATAAATGTAAGGGGAGTTGTTATGAGTTCATCTCCCTTGCTAATTCCTGCAGCAGATGCTGCGAGATGAAGAGCTGCAGTACAGTTAGATACTACTACTGCATATTTTGCTCCAGTATATTCACAGAGCATTTTTTCAGCTTCATCAACCTTAGGACCGCAGGTAATGTAATCGCTAAGAAGAGTCTTTTTGACTTCTTCTGCATCTTCTTCTGTAACCCATTGACGTCCATAATAGAGTTTTTCAGGACGGACTGGACTTCCGCCTTCTATTGCTAACTTTTCCATTGATATATAAATCCTTTCAAGATATAGAGTTTATTATTAGTGGTATTATTTTTCACTGTCAAGCTTGTAGTCATCAATATCGTAGGCAATTTCGATTTCAGTATCATCCAAACCAAGTTGCTTATTGATCATGTGTGCAACCACAGCTGCAAAGGTATTTCTTCCTGCACGGGTTAGATGTATACCATCATCTTGCATATATTCGCTAAAAGTCTGATCATTTATGTTCATATATGCATCTCCAAATGCATCAAATGAAATGCAATCATAAAGAGAACTTTGCTGGACACATCCTGCGCAGTAGTCCATGTATTTTCCAAAAGTATTGGAATATACATGGCCACTTCCAAGAGAAGAGCCATCTTCTGCATAGAACATGGAATATACAGGGCTGCATAGTACGATTTTGGCATTAGGACTAGCCTGGACTAGAAGACCAAGTCCTGTTGCTATGGCATTAGTATAGCAGGTTGTATCAGAAGTCTTTACATCATTAGAGAGGTCTTTGACCTGAAGGAAATCATTGATTCCATATTCTACAACATAGAAATCTACATCTGCTGGATCAAATATAAAGGCTTCACTTTTTGCATCCGGGAAATTGTTAAAGAAAGTATCATCCATTTCTCCATTAAGGAACTTAGCTACATTCACAAAGTTCATTCCGGTATCATTGTCGGTTCCAAGAGCTGTAGTAGCTGTAACTCCTGTGCAGCCAAGGTTTATAACATTGGCTTTAGTTCCAAGAAGTGATTCTACATAATCGGCAATAGAGGTATTGCCACTTCTACCAAGATCGAACTGATCATCTCCAAGGAATACTACTGTTGGAATAGACGAATCATAATTTGTAGCAGATTCTGTGGAAGATTCTGAAGAAGCACTGGAGGTTGAAGCTAAAGTTGATGCATCAGAAGAGGAAACAGATTCAGAACTCGCAGCGCTGGATGCATTTGAAGAAGCGTCACTACCAGAAGTACTTTCAGATGCATCAGTAGTTGGAGCGTCTGTAGGCGTTATAGTGCCTGTTGTATCGTTCTTAAGGGTTGTATCGGCGCTGCATCCTACTATCATAGATGCTATTGTTAATATAGGAACAAGTGCCTTTAATTTCTTTTTCATATTCACGTCCTTTTCTCAATTGAATATATTACTGGTTTGTGTGACTTTTCTAAAGTTTATGCTTTTAAGATAGACTTTTAGTATAGATATTATGTTTATCAGATTATATAATATGTGGCGAAACTTAAAACCACCTGTAAGCAAAATATCTTCATTATTATAGTTTTTATTGCTGGTGTCTGCAAATTGCAAATATCGTATAATGTTGCTATAATATTCTGTGTTTTTGCCTTCAGATATTTATAAGGTAAGATTTCACGAAAATAATTATAATTAATTCCTGCGAAGACTAAGGAGAAATTTATATGTTAAACAACAAAACAATTCTTGTAACTGGTGGTACAGGATCATTTGGTCATCACTTTGTTGATTATGTTCTGGC
>NZ_JAILQF010000394.1 GCF_024699075.1 Butyrivibrio sp. | reverse complement strand
ATGGCCTGAGCCAGTCGTACATCTCCTGATACTTATTAGCAGAAACCTTCCAGCTGAAGTCTACAGCCATAGCTCTGTCTATCATCTTGTTCCATTCACGCTTATTATCATAATACAGAGCCTCTGCAGTTCTTACTGTCTGCATCATCTCATGCGCATTATAATTGGTAAATGAAAAGCCTGTTCCTGTACTTTCAAACTTATTATAAGGCTGAACAGTGTCTTTAAGTCCTCCTGTCTCACGTACAATAGGAAGCGTTCCATAACGAAGAGACATAAGCTGTGAAAGTCCACATGGCTCAAAGAGTGAAGGCATAAGGAAGGCATCACTTGCTGCATAAATCTTATGAGAAAGAGCTTCTGAATAATAGATATTGGCAGAAACCTTATCACCATACTTCCATGCAAAGTGACGGAACATATTCTCATACTGTTCTGTACCTGTTCCAAGTATTACGAACTGAACCGCATCCTGACACATCTCATCCATTACACAGCTGATAAGATCAAATCCCTTCTGATCAGTAAGTCTTGAAACAACACCGATCATCATGATCTTGTCATCCTGTGCAAGTCCAAGTTCCTTCTGAAGCGCACGCTTATTGCGGATCTTCTCCTTACGGAAATTGATGGCGTCATACTTATAATCGATATATTTATCAGTTGAAGGATTGAACTCTTCATAATCGATACCATTTACGATACCTCGAAGATCATTCTCCCTTGATTTAAGAAGTCCGTTAAGACCTTCTCCATAAAATTCTGTCTTTATTTCTTCTGCATATGTTTCTGATACTGTAGTAATAGCATCAGCATACACAATACCGCCCTTTAAAAGGTCAGCATCACCAAACATTTCAAGCTTGTCAGGAGTGAAGAAATAGTCCGGAAGTCCTGTAAGGTCCTTGACTACCTTCTTGTCCCATCTGCCCTGGAATTTAAGGTTGTGAATAGTCATGATAGTCTTCATGCTACGATAGAACTCATTAGCCTGAAAACGCTCTTTAAGATAAACAGGGACAAGTCCTGTCTGCCAGTCATGACAATGTACGATATCAGGATGGAACTCAACTACAGGTAAAATAGAAAGAGCTGCCTTGGAGAAAAATGCGAACTTCTCAATTTCGAATTTAACATCATCTCCATAAGGCTTGATACCGTTGAAATAATACTCGTTATCAATAAAGTAATAGATAATACCATTAACTTCAGCCTTAAAAATACCTACATATTCTCTTTTCCAATGAAAATCCATATAGAAATTTGTCACATACTCAAGCTTGTCTGCCATCTCTTTGGCCATACATGCATACTTGGGCATCACAATTCTGACGTCAAAATATCTGCGATCTATATCGCGAGGGAGAGACCCTACAACGTCTGCCAAACCACCTGTTTTAATGAAAGGAACTCCTTCAGATGCAACAAAAAGAATATTCTTCATGATTTAATGTTCTTCCTTTCTGATGATATCTCTTTTTAAATTATTTTATTTATTTCATTATTATATCACACACCACTATATGCCACAAAGAAAAGATGGACTGCAAAATTATTCTGTTATATCATTGGAATATACACCCAAAAAACATTTTTGTAAAAATATAATAATTTTCTTTTGTAATAGTCACGAAACATTAGGCGAAAGCGCCAATAACTGCATTAAAGCAGTAAACTTTTAACTATTAATTATCTGCCAGGCCAAGGAATATCGCCTATATTTGAAACGAATTGTACTACAAATGACCATCGTTCAATTTGAATTTTTATACAATTATCATTATTTCGAATGCTTTAAAAATATTATAACGTTCGTTTTCATTTTATATTTACAGTTTGTTCATATTTTGTTCACACTAGTCATATATCATAAATTTATCGGAAGTGTTTTTAAAAATACTTCTGACTCCCCCAATAAAACTTTTTTCATACCGGGTCGTTCGGTTCCCCGCCGAGCGGCCCCTCCTCCCAAAAGAACAGCCGAAAGGCTTTATTTTTTTGCCATTTTTAACTTCAATACCTATATACTGAAAATGCCGCATAGGAATAACTCCTACGCGGCATTTTCTTTTGTTGGTTAAAAACTAGTTACATTGCAGATAATCTTCATTAAAATGAAGACTTCTTACCGGGCTCCAAAAAAGATATGAAAGCTTTAAACGGTTACGCAAGTGCTGCACCAAGGTTTTTGCAAGCTGCGATTGCATCATCATCAGGAGCATTATTGGCCATTACGCTATCTGTTGCGAGATTTGCTCCAGCTGCCTTTGCATCAGCTTCCCACAGGCGCATCCATTCGCCATCGCCCCATCCGTAAGAACCAAACAGTGCGATCTTCTTGCCTGAAAGAGAACCCTTAACACTTTCGAACATAGGCTCGAATTCACTTTCTTCGAGCTGTTCTGCGCCCATTGCAGGGCAACCAAATGCAATTGCATCATATGCTGCAACATCGCCTTCTGAAAACTGGCCTGCAGGAACAATATTAACCTCTGCTCCCTTTTCTGTTGCGCCGTCTGAAACAGCCTGCGCCATAGCTGCTGTGTTACCTGTACCACTCCAATAAACTACTGCTACTTTTGACATAACCTTATGTCTCCTTTCATTATTTAAAATTAAATAATATGTTTTTTTATATCTTAACTGCGAGTTTGGAAAGCTTAGTACCCCTGTTCCATTCCTTGCAATAGATATCAGTACATTTGTTAAAGGACTCAAATCTCTTTCTGGCAGCCTGCTCGTCACCATATACTTTCCAGGTTCCGACACATTTACAGCCATCAGGATTCTCTATAAAGCCCTTTACATCTTCCGGAGGATAACTTAGAAAAAGACCTATCTCATGAGGGAAAATCTGACCAGAATCGCAGCTTCTAAGCCTTCTTATAAGCTCCATCATACAAGAGGTATATTCCTTGCCTGCATATCCTGCAGCATCAAGGATCTCCCATACTCTGCTATCCATTAAATCTCTCTGGAGAAAAGACGGTCTGAAAATATAAAGAAGTACTCTTCCTTTGTGAAAGCGAAGCGGATAAAGACATATTCCTTTTGGAACAAGTTCATCATTAAGAGCTCTTATCTCTTCCATTGTCTTTTGCTTAGACTCATAGGCGCAGGAAATAAGATTGCCTGTCTTAAGACCGGCAAGAGTAGGTGCCCCATAGTAAACAATCTCTTTTTCCGACATAGCTCCTCCCATTAGTAATCACAAGATAATTCATAAGCACGAAGGCTCATAAGTATCTATAGTCTAGTATTCACGCTATGTTAGCTATAGCTAATTAGCAATTGCTAACACAGGATGAAAAATGACGGCCAGATAATAATTATCCGACCGTCTTTACAATACCGATTTTGAGAATGATTGTCAAGTTCATTTAGCTAATATATTAATATTTTTTTATAGCATCTGTCTCTGGATCATCTTTACAAACTCGTGATTATTACGAGTATGTGAGAACAGATTGATAACCTGATCTACTGCATTATCAGCTTTTATGCCGTTAAAGCCTTTGCGCATGTGATTAACGGATTCAAGTTCGTCAGGCATAAGAAGTAGATCTTCTCTTCTTGTAGAAGATTTGGGAATATTGATAGCAGGGAATATCCTTCTTTCCTGAAGCTTTCTATCAAGGATCATTTCCATGTTACCTGTTCCCTTAAATTCTTCGTATACAACATCATCCATCTTGGATCCGGTTTCAATAAGAGCTGTTGCAAGAATTGTAAGGCTTCCGCCCTCTCTCATATTTCTTGCTGCACCAAAGAATCTCTTAGGCATGTGTAGAGCTGCCGGATCAAGACCACCTGATAATGTACGTCCTGACGGCGGTACAACCTGGTTATAGGCTCTTGTAAGTCTTGTTATAGAGTCGATAAGGATCATAACGTCCTTCTTGTGTTCAACAAGCCTTCTTGCCCTTTCAATAGTCATCTCGGCAACTCTTGTATGATGCTCAGGAAGTTCATCAAATGTGGAATAAATAACTTCTGCATTTTCTCCTGTTATTGACTCCTTGATATCTGTAACTTCTTCAGGACGCTCATCAATAAGAAGGATTATAAGGTGAATCTTAGGATAATTCTTCTGGATTGACTTGGCTACATCTTTAAGCAGGGTCGTCTTACCAGCCTTAGGTGGTGACACGATCATACCACGCTGTCCCTTACCTATAGGACATATAAGATCCATGATACGCATGGCAATACTTCCGCCTTCACGCTCAAGAGTCAGTTTTTCATTTGGGAAAATAGGTGTCATCTTCTGGAAGCTGGTCCTTGTAGCTGCCATCTCAGGAAGATAACCATTAACAAGATTAAGCTTGATCAAAGCTCCAAACTTATCATTACCGGATTTCTCTCTTGCTATACCTTCAAGAATATCACCGGTTCTAAGTCCAAGCTTTCTTATGATACCAGGAGCTACGTATACATCATTATCACCGGGAAGATAGTTCTCGCATCTTATAAAGCCAAAACCATCAGGCATTACTTCAAGAATACCTGAAGCAGCAACTCCGTTTACTTCCTGGGACTGCTCATTTTCTTCCTTGGAAGGATCAGCAGACTTATCCTTATGATCCTGTCTTTGATCCTTAGAAAATTGCTTCCTGTTATCATGCTTCTTGGCATGTGCATCACGGTGGTCATCAGAAGAATCCGCATCAGCTGTATGCTTCTTTGCGGCTGTTCCTTCTTTATCCTTTTCAGATGCATTATCGTTTTTTTGAACATCTTTTTTTATGGATCCTTTGGACTGTGGTCCAAAGTCATGAGCTTCTTTATCAGCCTTAGCTTCAGAAGTCTTAGCTTCAGAAGTCTTACCTTTAGAAGTATCTGGTTCAGAGACTACAGGTTCAGTGACTTCATTTTTAGAGTTTTCAGCTTCAGGAGCTTTGCGCACTGCATTAGCTGCCTCTTTGCTCTTTTCTAAAGCTTCTTTTTCATCAAGCTCAACCATAGCATCAATTATCTCTGACTTTTTCAAAGATGTAATTGACTTAATACCGCGTATCTTAGCAAGTGCACGAAGATCAGGCAATTTCAGAGTTTCATATCGCTCTCTCATAAATATCCCTTTCCGGTTTTTAATAAAACTTTTTATATTGGATTTTCTTTTATGAAAAATAATTTCGTGATCAATGCGTTCTTATCATGTTTGCAATCATTGGAATTCTTATAGATGCCACAGAACATACGAAAATAGCTGAATAATAATTCCGTACACTTTTATTATCGGAATATTGTCCGAATTCATTAGTTATTTCTCCTTGGGAACAGTACAGAATAGTAACGATATTTCATATATAATAATATCACAATACGTTCGCAAAGTGGATGATTTTTTTAATAATCAACCTTAATAAGACACAGACCCTGAGCCTTAGCTGTAGGTCCTGCCAGTTTTCTGTCTTTGGCTTCAAGTATGTCTCCCACTTTTTGGGGAGTGATTCTTCCAAATCCCACTTCAAGAAGTGTACCTGAAAGGATCCTGACCATGTTCTGAAGAAATCCATTACCATGAAAATACATTCTGATATAAGGACCTTCCTTCTCGATATCTATAGAATCAACGCACCTTACGGTAGATTTCTTCATACGGGGATTGGCACAAAAGCTCTTAAAATCATGTGTACCTATAAGATATTCAGCGCCCTCTCTCATCTTCTTAATGTCAGGCTGTTCATCAAGTACAGTGACATACTTGCGGTCAAATACAGGCTTACTGTCTCCATAATAACAGGTATACCTGTAGGTTTTGCCAAGGGCATTATACCTTGCATGGAATCTTTCTGATGCATCTTTAAGATCTTCTATGGCTATATCATCAGGAAGATATCTGTTCATATAGCTTTGAATATCTGCTGCCTTCATTTCAGTATCAAGGTGCACATTTGCAACCTGTCCTATTGCATGAACACCCGCATCAGTACGGCCTGAAGCTATAACTTTAACAGGAATTTTATTTATAATGGCATCTTCTGATTCATCTTCCACCTTGCCAAGAGGAGCTCCTTTTATGTTCACATTGTTCTCTTCTTCGAGCATTCTCTCAAGAACAGACTCTATCTTGCCTTCGATAGTCATCTCTACGCCCGGCTGTGATTCCCAGCCCTGGAATCTTGAACCATCATATCTTATTGTCATCTTAAAATTTCTTTTCATAAATAATCCACTCTTATTCTTTTATATATTTGTATCTATAAGGCTCATGCCACTGTCGTACAGATCATCATGCATAGCATCATAGAGCCATTTTTCCATAGATACACCTTCACTGTTTGGAATATGGAAGTTCAGGTTTCTTATGTTTGTATGGATTGTTCCGCCCTTCATTCCGCTCTTCATGACCATCTTGTTCTTAAAGTTGTTAAGATAAAAATGAAACTTAGGATTGATCTGCCTTAGCTGTGATAACATCATCTTCATCTGCTCATGGAATTCTGCCTGAATGTCCTTATCCGAAGCAAATACCTTATTGGCAACATCGTTATAATACGCGCTCAAAAGATAATCATGTGTAGATGTAGAATACAGATATCTGAACCTATCGCCATATTTATTATATAATCTTCTGTACCAGTCAACAGTTATATTGTCTGACTCTATTGCCTGCCACAGATCATCAGAAGCCTTCCATATATCTCTTGCAGTATCGCGCCAGCCTTCATAGAGGAACTGACCACTGTCAGATAATATAGTAACATCCTTGCAGTCATTGTAATAATCATCACATATCTCTCCTGCAAGAGCAGGAACTGCAAAAGCTCCCGCGCTATCGCCTGCTATAAGAAGTCTTTTTGGCTTGTCAAAAAATCTTTTTGCAACTTCCATGGCACTTCTAAAATTTTTATATCCATGAAAATGAAGAACATCCTTTTCCCCATCAGAATCCGTGAATTCAAAATCGTTATTGCCCACATGAAGATCACCTGTTGCATAAGTGATTATAACCTGACTGAAATTTTTAAATTTATTCCTGGGATTTATATCTTCTGTGATTCCCGACCTTATGTTCATTATCTGGGTAAAAGGTCTTAGATTATTCCAATAGAAATTAGGCATTCCTGCGGTTATACTGCCGCCGTTAGATGGTCTTGCAGCCGTATATGAATTCCACGCAACGCCCCCTCCTGACAAGAAAATAAGGAGGTTTTTAGAGCTGCCTTTTTTGATATATATATAATATTCTGAGCCGTCTCCTGTTATCCCCTCAGGGATATCTACCCTGTACCAGGTATGGGGCGTAGGTTCTTCATTATCACCAAGCTTTGCAACCCCTAAATGGGTGCCTGCGATAATATCGCTAACACTATTTTCAAAATAATCGCCAACGCGGTAGGCAAATGCCAGACCGCGTTTTAAGTTTTCACTGTTTGACTGCTGTTTTTGCGCCATTGCACTCCCTTACATATTCCAGAATTTAGCTGAAGCGTTTTTCAAGTCTCTGAATCTGAACAAAATTATTGCTGCTGCAAGTATAAGATAGATTGCAAAACAGATCACAGCCGGCCACATAAATACATTGGTCTCGCTTATAACAGGTATTATCTGAAGCATGGCTACTATAAAATCAAGGATCAGATAATTGACATAGTCTTCAAGATGAGCCTTGGTTGCGATTCCTATTGCAATTGTAAATACAAGAAGAGCTACAAGCACTATAGGAATTATCCAGGCTATATCCCAGCCTCTGTTACCAAGAATACGGTTTGCAATATAGGAAAATACCATGACCGCATATGCTTCAAAGGTTACAAGCTTTAATACATTACCTCTTAGCATAAGGGCAACTACCATATCTATCCAGGCCATAAAGCTTATTGCCATTACAACTCCCGGCCATGAGAAATCATCTCTTCCAAGTTCGTGTATAAGCAGAAATCTTGCTGATAACATAACTATAAAAATAACGGCCAGGATAAAGGTAAGTATTTTAACAAGAGATACTCTTGATACTCTCTTTTTAAGAACAGGATATACTGGGTCTTCAGGTGTTCCTGTAAGGCGGCCCTGACACAGCGGACATTCTGTCTTATATCCTCTAACTTTAACTTTACATTTAGGACAGTATTGCATCAGACAGGTTCTCCTTCCATATCACCATTTGTATCTTTTACTTTTTCGAACTCAACTTCCTTACCCTGATTCTTTTCCCAGATAAGGACTGTATCGATATCAACATTATGATCAGAGCTTGTAACTTCTACGTCAATGCCCATTTTCACAAGCTTTCTGAAGAAATGAAGCATGATCTCATGCGTGGTATATGCGCTGACTTCTCCAAATACCATCTTGTCTTTAAAGCTTGAAACGCATATCTGCTCTGAGATTGCTGTCATAAAGCAGGAAAATCTGTCTATATAAATAGCAGTTTCCGGAGGCATTTCAATATTACCAAGGTTGGACATTGTACTTGTCACGCCCTTCTTGGCAAATCTGTTGATCATCTGTACAGCTATATTTTTAATAAACAAAGGTACAACCTTTACTGCTATATTGTGCTCCAAAGCCGCATAAGAATTCATTGTCATTCTTATCTTATCTTCCGAGAGCTGATCAGCAAATGACTGCTTTACAAATTCTATTATCTCAGGAAGCTCTTCGCCCTGCTTGAAAAGGTCATATACTATCGTGATAGTTCCATAGAAATTACGCGTTGTCTCTGAAGGGAAATACTGACGCAGATTTACGGGAACGCTGACAACAATAGGTCTTTTCCTTTCGCGGACAGACATCTCTTCTATTACAGCAGCTATATAAATGGAAGTTGCCATTATACCTACTGAGGTATTGTATTTTTTGGAAAGTTCCTTGAACTGCTTAACAGATATGCAGCCTTCTATAAGATGCGGCTGCCTGTCAGGATCAAAATCCCCATGAAGGGCATAAGCTTTTTTGCTGGAAAGAGATTTAAGCTGTTTAAGACCTGCCGCCTTCTGATAAAAGTGACTGAAAGCATCATCATCCTTTTCCTCTTTGGAAGAAGTCTCTTCATTCCAGTCTGAAAGATGAAGATTATACCTTTTAGCGATATAAACAGTCACAAGCTTTCTGAAGAATATAAGAGCGCCTGTACCATCTGCAAGAACATGGAACATCTCAAGATTTATGCGCTTTTTGTAATAAAATACCCTGTATAAAAGCGTCCTTCTTCCGGGGAAATAGATCTGAGAACATGGAGGAAGGTTCTCTTCCTCTACTATAGGATGCAGATTATCTCTGTGCTCAAGATAATACCAGAATACACCTTTCCTTAGAACACTGTTAAAATATGGAAATTCCTCTATTACTTCATCAAGTGCTTCCTGTAAAACTGCAGGATTAACACTATCCATAAGTTCGCAACTTATTCTGAAAACTCTTGTATTGGCTCCCTGGACTGTTGACGGAATGATCTTAGCCGCATTATCCAGCTGATACCATTTTCTGCTTGTATTTGCCATTTCTGCCTCGTTGACCGGCTATATGCCGTTATTTTATATATCCAAATTACTATAGCTTATTCATTTAGAAAAGATACATCTTTTTCTGATAAAACTCCATCTTTAAACTCAAAACCAAAGAACTGACAGTTCCCAACTTTGATATTCCAAAAATCCGAAAGATCAATTCCTTTAAGATTTATAAGAAGAGCTCTCATGCAGGCTCCATGAGTCTGTATCAGAACATTATCATCAGGACCAAACTTCTTCTCCTGACTTTTGAGAGAAGAAATAAAGTCCCCTGCTCTTGATACTATACTATCATAGGTCTCTACACCCTTTTTAGGTTTACAGTTGACATATTTCTGAGGCTCTTCAAAAAGATCTTTTTCCCTTGCTTTGACAACGTCATAATCCGTGCCTTCAAGCTCGCCGAAAAACATCTCCTTGATACGCTCATCTATAGTAAACTCACTTCTTGATATTCCTGTAATAAGCTCTGCTGTCTCTATTGCCCTGTCAAGTGGGCTTGAGTATACCTTTTTGATACTTATTCCATTATTCTTAAGTCTGACTCCGGCTTCAAGAGCCTGCCTTCTTCCATTGTCATCAAGAGGAACATCTGTAGCTCCCTGAAAGAGTCTCTCCTTGTTCCAGTTAGTCTCACCATGTCTTACAAAATACCAGTACATAACAAAAAACTTCCAATCTTTTATAATAAAATGATATTAGTCATATAAGGCCTGAATTGCCCCGCTTCTGCAAAACTCTTGCAATTCTCAAACATTCATAAATCCTAACTACATTATTGTAACTCATCTACAATAACATCGCCTGATGCCCGTCTTACAGCCTCTGCTGCCTGCATCAAAGTCAGGAACTTCTTGTTTTTTACAAGCTTAAGCTGCCTCTTGGCAAAGCGAAGCTGTATGCCATAATGATTAAGAACAGGACCTTCAGCTGCACTTACCCTCTCTTCCATAATATCAGGGTCCTGCAAGTCCTTGTCAATGTAGATGCGAAGAAGAGCTGCTATGCATCTTCCAAGCGCCATTGTACCATCACTTCTTTGAACGCTTACAGTATCTTCAGCTTCCATACTCCACGAAGGAATATAATGGCATATTCCATAAGCACAGTCAATTTCAGTGATACCACTGTCTCCTTCAAGATGAACCCAGGCTGTGTTATCTTCTATGAATATCTCGGAAACCTGTCTTACCTGCTCTTTGCTGGTCACAGATATGCTCTCGCAATCAACAAGAGCTATCTGGCAGTGAAGATTCTTCTTCCTGTCACGGGATGACTCGTCAGAACTTTCGAACATGTCACCATCTTCTACATCAGTAATTCCTTCGTTAGAAGCATCTTCCAAAGCTTCATCAAATGATATTTTATTATCTGAATTACTATTGCCTGAAGCTTTATTATCTGAGGTATTATAGCCTGAGCCTTTATTACCTGAGGTATTATAGCCTGAGCCTTTATTTTCTGAGACTGTATTATCTACGCCTTTATAATCTGAGACTGCATTATCCAAAACCAAGTTACCTGCGTTTTTATAATCCGACGCTTTAACATTTTGAGGTATTGCAGGACGCACACCTTCTATAAGAACAGGATTTCTGTAACTTCCTGTCCTGAATAATACATATCTTTCAGCAGGTACTTCAAAAGGTCCTGCCGTAGGTCTTATACTTCTGTGATTACCGATAATATCTGTATCAAATACGATAACAGAGCCATCAGTATTTTCAAATCTCTGCTCAGGTTCAAAGGCCATTCCAAGCTCGTTACTTGTCAGAAGCCTCTTTTCCCCTCTTGGAAGAAAAGCAAAAACATTGGTAGTAAATACGCATTCATTGCCCTGATCAAGCACCCTGAACATAACCTGATGCCTCGTATCCACATAGGCATCCTTTTCTTTGGAACAGGCTACTGCTCCGTTAAAATAATAATTGCCTTCAAAATAAACCGGTAGATGATCATAATATGCATCCCTGCCTGAAGGCCTTGTCTTAAACTGCGCAAAGTACTCTTCTGCAAGCGGATAATCATCATATGCAATGGTTCCGCAGGTAAGATCATACATTCTCATAGAAGGTACTTTCTTATTCTCAAACTGCATCATAAGGTCTTCACGGACAGGCTTTTGCACGAAGACATTGTTGCAGAATCTCGCATCACCGTGAAGAATAGTCATAAAGCCGGCTATCATTGTAGAATGTGGGACATGATAAGGCGTGTATCTTGGCGTTGCAAATACTCTTCCGCCATTATCCGTGCCTCTTCCTACATAGGAAAAAGAACCTGCGATAAAATTATGAACAAGCGCTATTCCCTGTGTTGACAACCTACAGGCTATATCTGACAAAAGAATATTGTTGTCAATAAGAGTAGGGCCATGCGATACTTCTACAAATATATCTTCGCCAAGTGCAAGGCCGCTTTTGATCTGTGTCCCAACAGGCGGAACATTATCATGGAAAAGGTTTTGCGTTACCCTGGTTCCTTGTGCCTGCCAGTCAAGCCATAAGCCCCTTGTACAATGATCAAAACGGTTTCTTCTTATCACAGTATCTATCGCCGCATGAAGCTTTATACCACCAATCTCAGCTCCTGCAAGATTCTTCTTGCAATTTATATGATGAATATGATTATCTTCGATAAGAGAAAAGACACCGCCCATATGTCCGACAATTCCTGCCTGACCACAGTCATGAATATTGCATCTTCGGATTATATGAGATCCTACAGTCTCCTTGTCCCAGCCTTCATTTACTGCCTGACATACAGCATCTCGCTGAGTCTGAGTACCGTCTTTAATATAAGTTTTAGACCATTTATTGTCATTTTCAGGCTGAAGGTACTTGCCAAGTGATATTCCGCTACATTTGGATTCAGATATCTCGCAATCTTCTATGATCCAGCCCTTAGACCAGTGAGGTCCAACCATTCCTTCCTGAACGGCCGTAGGCGGCGCCCAGTTAGTTGCGGCCTGGCAGATCTTAAATCCCGAGAGCGTTATATAACCTATTCCTTCATGGCTTGGATAAAAGCATGAAGATCTAACGCTGATCTCAACATTCTCAACGTTTGGATCATAGCCTCTGAAATTGGCCTTGAATATAGTATAAAGCCCATCTCTTGACTGCTCGCAGTACCAGACAAAAAGAGTATCTCCTGGCATCCATGAGGTCTTTTGCATAACGGGATTTTCAACTTCTTTGTAACTGAAAACCTCATACATTGATCTTCCGTTCAAAAACACATCACCAAGATGAGCCTTGCACGAAACATCGTACCAGTCTCCTTTTACAAAATTTTTATAAGGATTTCGTCCGGGAAATATAGAATTGGGAACTTCTAAGGTCCAGACATTGTCAGATTCTTTTTTCCAGGATTTGACAACCTCTGCACCTGAAATCACCGCTCCAAGAAGGCTACTGCTCCTATAGATTATAGGTTCACCCTCTTCGCCTCCTCTTGGCGGATCAACGCTTTCCCTGTAAATACCCGGAGACACGATTATCTCATCTCCGGGAAGTGCTACCCTGGAAGCCTCTGAAATAGTTTTAAACGGATGCTCTCTTGATCCGTCACCACCGGCATAATTATTCTGAGCTACATAATAATACATACTTCCACTGCCTCCCTAAAAGAATCAGACAAGATCAGTAAACATTATTATACATTTGGCCACAAAAACATGACCACTTATCCCCTGAATTCACCAAATAATTATTTTAATGATATAGATGTCAAAAGTTCATTTTGGTGCTTATATCATTTTAATGAGGTAGGTGTCAAAAGTTCCTTTTGACACCTTATGACTAACGGATTGTTCCGTTTCTTCGAAACTCTCACAATCCTAAAACATTCGCAAATCCGCACTACGTGCTACTTTGCTCATGTTTTGCGGGTCATAAATTCAT
>NZ_JAILQF010000414.1 GCF_024699075.1 Butyrivibrio sp. | reverse complement strand
AACAAGTGGAGAGTGAAGAGGCCATGTCTTCTCAACGCCTACGCCGTAAGCGATCTTACGAACTGTGAATGTAGCGCGGTTTGAACCACCCTGGATCTTCTTAACAGTTCCTTCGAAAACCTGTGTTCTTGTACGCTCACCCTCAACGATCTTAGCGTATACCTTAATAGTATCACCAGTTTCGAACTTAGGTGCGTTAGCATTCAGCTGCTCTTTTTCGAGTTCTTCAATAATTGTCATTTTTGTATCTCCTTATAATGGACGTTCTATAATGCCATGTCTGCTTACCCTCGGTAAACCAGCAACAGAGGACCGTCTATTTATTGCAACTTAAGTATAATAACACATAAGATGTCATATAGTCAACATATCGTTTATAATTAACGAAATGTTTTTTACTTCTTTTCTTCATTCTCAATAAGGCGCTTAATAGCATCAACCGCTATTTCTATAGCCTTACCGGTATCATGTACCTGAGGATTAGGAAGACCGAGCTTAGCGCGCTCCTGATTAGCTACAGTCAGAAGGATTGTACCGCACTTAACTTTGAGAATAGGTGCTACTGTATAAAGTGCAGCAGACTCCATCTCTGAAGCAAGAACTCCGCATCTCATCCATGCTTTCCACTTATTTTCAAGCTCATAAGATACAGGCTTCTTCTCAGGCTCATGCTGGCCATAGAATGAATCCTTACACTCTACAACACCTACATGATAAGGATATTCCTTTGCTTCAGCTGCATCTACCAAAGCTCTTGTAACTTCAAAATCAGCAACAGCCGGGAATTCAATAGGAGCATACTCTTTGCTGGTGCCTTCCATTCTTACAGCACCATTTGCAATAATAAGGTCGCCGCCCAGAACATTGGTCTGCATACCGCCACAAGTACCAACTCTGATAAAAGTCTTAACTCCGCATCTTGCAAGCTCTTCCATACATATAGCTGCAGAAGGGCCGCCAATACCTGTAGATGTAACGCTTACCTTGCGACCGGCAAGTGTTCCTGTATAAGTTGTAAATTCACGGTTCTGTCCTACTTTTTTAGGATTTTCAAAAAATGCTGCAATCTTCTCACAGCGTCCCGGATCACCCGGAAGAATAACATATTCGCCTACCATATCAGAACTAACGCCAATATGATACTGCAGTCCTGAACCTTCGGTATAATCGATCATCATAGCCTCCTGAATTATGATAAAGATATTGTTACTGTTCTATAATCTTATAAATATTTTCGAACATTTGTTAACCCGAAGTGACTTCGGGTATTTTTTGATCTGTAAAAACAGACCACGCCTTTAAAAATATCGGATTAAAACTTCAATTTCTTAAGGGTTAAACTCGCAAACGCTTCGCTTTTTGCTCGTTATAAAATCGCTGCTAACGCAGCTCTACTGGTACGGGGCTTATAACCCCGCACCAGAAATCAAGATCCTCCCACCACCTAAAGGTGGTGGGTTATCTTGATCATTTTATATATAATAAGACTTCCAATAATCTTATTTTCATATACGATCACATAAGTCCGTCCATTACATGGATCTTCATGGTGTTAGTATCAATATTAACATCAAGAATACACTGCTTAATGGCAGGTATGAGAACATTTGGGCCACCATCTGCTCTCTCCATCTCATATACATCATTAGCGCCTGTCTGAAGGACATCTATAAGCTTACCAAGCTTATTGCCTTCCTCGTCAACAATATCTATTCCAATAAGGTCCTGAATGAAGTATTCACCCTCTTCAAGCTTTACAGCATTTTCCCTTGGAACAGTCAGTATATTACCGCGGAATCTCTCAACCTGGTTGATGTCATCATATTCCTTAAATTTGACAATAACGAACTTTTTGAAAAATCTGACACTCTGGATATGAAGAAGAACAGCGCCTTCTCTCTCGCTTTCCATAGTAACTTCTTTTAAAAGCTTAAAACGTTTAGGATCATCTGTTGTGGGAAAAACATTAACTTCGCCTTTAATCCCATGTGTTGAAGCAATTACGCCTACCTGAAATTTCTGTGTGTATGGCATTTATTCTCCTTCTTATTGCGCGTTATCAGTATTTTCGCTGTTGTTACTTTTCTTTCGCCTTCTGCGCTTTTTAGGCGGTTTGGGCGGATGTGCTATCATCCAGGCTTCATAAAGCTCCGGACGTCTTTCTTTGGTTCTTTCAAGTGACATTGCAAGGCGCCACTCATCTACCTTTTTATGATCTCCTGATAAGAGGATCGGTGGGACTTTTTTGCCCATCCATTCTTCAGGCCTTGAATACTGCGGGTATTCAAGAAGTCCGTCAGTAAATGATTCTGTCTCTGCTGAAATGTCATTATTCAAAACTCCGGGTACAAGCCTTGAAATCGTATCGATCATGACCATTGCAGGGAGCTCTCCACCTGTAAGAACATAGTCACCTATAGAAACATAATCAGTAACTATCTCTTCAAGAACTCTCTCATCGATACCTTCATAGTGACCACAAAGAAAAACAAGGTCATCGCATTTGGCGAATTCCGAAGCCATCTGCTGATCAAAGACCTTACCCTGCGGAGTTACATATATTACGCGTTTACTATGTTCTCTATCTATGCGGCTTTCAAGACTTTTATAGCAGTCATAGACAGGCTGAGCCTGCATGAGCATTCCTGCGCCGCCGCCATATGTATAATCATCAACTTTGTGATGCTTTTGGTCTGCGGAATAATCTCTTATGTTGATACACTCAAGAGATATAAGATTCTTATCCATTGCCCTTCCGAGAATACTTGTAGAAAGGCCTTGTGATACCATCTCCGGAAAAAGAGTCATAACATGGAAATCCATATATACCTCATATAATTAAAAATATAGATAATCTTCACTACCTGTAAAGACAATCCTCACCCAATAAACCGGGCATAAACAAAATCTTCCCACAGACTTACTAATAAGTCTGTGGGAAGGCAAATTCATTTAGCTCCCGGAAGCTGTAAATGGTTATACTGTCAGACAATTTCAACATCTACGTGTTTATCTTCACGTGTAGATGCTGCCTTCACAACAGAGCGGATCGCTTTTGCTATTCTACCCTGCTTACCAATTACTTTACCCATATCTGAAGCAGCGACGTGTAACTCAATAGTTATGTTACGTCCATCGTCCTTCTCGGTAACAACAACTTCTCCCGGATTATCGACTAAAGCCTTTGCGATTACCTCGACTAATTCTTTCATAGTGATGTCCACCTCCGGCTATCGTTGTCTTCAAGCATTAGGAACTTCAATTACAGATTAGTTCTTGTGAACTCCTGCCATTTTGAAGATCTTAGCTACTGTATCTGTAGGCTGAGCTCCGTTTGAAAGCCACTTCTGAGCCTTTTCAGCATCTACCTTAACTGTTCCAGGATTTGTGTTAGGATCATATGTTCCAAGTTCATCAACGAACTTACCCTGTACAGGAGCCTTTGCATCACTAACAATGATTCTGTAGAAAGGTGTCTTCTTCTTACCAATTCTCTTTAATCTGATCTTTACTGCCATTTCTAATATCCTCCATTAGATAAAAAATAAAAAATAGTTATTATATGAAAATCAGTCCATTATAGGCTGTTTCAAACACATTTACATGTTCTTTAAAAGAACTTGTTGTTACCACCGCCAAGCATTCGGCCCATATTCATCATGTTTCCAAAGCCGCCATGCTTGCCTTTTTTCATACCACCAAGCTGCTTCATTACTTTCTGAGACTGCTCAAAATTCTTGATGAATCTATTAACAACTGCTATATCGTTACCTGAACCATCAGCAATTCTCTTCTTTCTTGAAGGGCTCATAAGCTTAGGATTACGTCTTTCCTCAGGTGTCATAGAGAGCACTATTGCTTCCATTCTGGCAAGTTCCTTTTCATCAGGAAGCTGATCCGAACTTATCTTGTTACCACCAGGAAGCATTGAAAGGATACTTCCAAGTCCACCAAGCTTACGCATCTGCTTCATACTTTCAAGATACATCTCGAAGTCGAACTTACCTTTTTTGAGACGTGCAGCCATGTCAGCTTCAGCAGCAATATCTGCTTCCTGATTAGCTTCTACAGCCTTATCAATGAGAGTAAGTACATCTCCCATTCCCAGGATTCGGTTAGCCATACGGTCAGGATAGAACTGCTCAAGGTCTGAGAGCTTCTCACCCATACCTACGTAAAGAATAGGCTTACCGGTAACTGCTCTTGTTGAAAGTGCAGCACCACCTCTGGTGTCACCATCAAGCTTTGAAAGGATTATGCCATCAACTCCGACCTTGTCATTGAATTCTGAAGCAACATTAACTGCTTCCTGACCGGTCATGGCGTCTACAACAAGGATTGTCTGATATACATCAACTTCCTTCTTGATATTGATAAGCTCATTCATCATGTTCTCATCAATCTGTAAACGTCCGGCTGTATCAAGGATAACAACATTCTTGTTATTCTTTGATGCATAATCTATTGCATGCTTTGCTATATCAACAGGTGATACATTGGTTCCTTCTTCATAGAAGTCTACCACCTGCTTCTGGGCATTAACTCGTAACTGTTCGATAGCTGCAGGACGATATACATCGCAGGCTACAAGAAGTGGAAATTTACCTCTTGATTTAAGCTTGCCTGCTATCTTGGCTGCAGTAGTTGTCTTACCTGCACCCTGAAGACCTGCCATCATGATAACAGTTATCTCCTTACCGGGTTTGAACTGAATCTCAGTGGTTTCAGAACCCATAAGGTTGATCATCTCTTCATTAACGATCTTGATGACCATCTGGCCTGGATTAAGACCGTTCATGACATCTTCGCCGACTGCTCTCTCCTGTACAGCAGCTATGAACTGCTTTACAACCTTAAAGCTTACATCAGCTTCAAGAAGAGCCATCTTAACCTCTTTAAGAGCAAGCTTTACATCTTCTTCTGTAAGGCGGCCCTTGCCGCGAAGTTTCTTAAATACGTTTTGTAGTTTATCAGATAAGCTTTCAAAAGCCATTAGATAAGTTCCTCTATAATGTGGTCTGATAATCTTAAGATTTCATTTCTGCCTTGAAAATCATCTTCAGTATTATCAATTATTTTTTTCATCTTCTGTGCATCCGATCTGATCGAATTGAATCTTGAGATCATATGAAGCTTGTCTTCATATCCCTGCATTGTCTGTGTACATCTCTTGATAAGATCATGTACGCCCTGTTTGCTGATCCCATATTCACTGGCGATCTCATTTAATGACATATCGTTGTAGACCAGATCTTCATATATTTCTTTCTGATGGGCCGTAAGCAGATCTCCGTAGAAATCATACAAAATACCCTGTTCGATGATCTTGCCGACCTCGCTCATGTAAACACCTCAGTCACACATCTTATAGTCACTAAATTAGTGCACAAAAATAACATGTTCATACACATGCTTTACTATAATACATGAGTGAGGATGGGGTGTCAAGTATTTTTTCTTTACCCTCTCAGATTCCCTCTTAAATGTTTGCGACATAATCTGATGGAAGTTTGCCTGTAGCCTTTCTAAAGGCTTTACAGAAGGAAGAATAGTCATGAAAACCAGCCTCTATGGAAGCTGACATTGCAGGCTCGCCGGATATTATAAGGTCTCTGGCCTTAAGTATCCTCTTTTCCATAATGTACTGATGTACACTGTATCCGGTCTCAGCCTTGAAGATTCTCATCATATGATACTTACTTATATAGAACTGATCAGAAATTTTGTCGATGGACAGATCATCTTCAAGATGCTCTGTTATATAGTCGATTATATCTATTACCTTGCGGTTATATCTTGCCTTTTCCATAAAGCAGTCAGGATGCTTGTAGCAAGCCTCATTAAGGCCTATAAGAAGCTGAATGAGTTCCACATGGATCCTGAGCCCTGCACAGTACAGATCCTCTTCAGATTTAAGAACATCCTCAAGAGTTCTGAATCTCTCCATAAGTTCAGATGTTATGCCCGCATCAAAGTGTACAAGATTAGTCCTTGTCTTGGCAGTCATATTGAAGCACAGATCAAGGTTATGATCCACGCGGCGTCCTGAAAGCTCTTTACCTTCATGAACCGTAACTTCTTCCGTATTGGCAAGACGAGTAAGCGTTTCAGGCTTTAAATAAAGCACATAACGCTCGTATCCTTCATTTGCAGAAGCTGTAACTTTATGAATGCTGTGATGGGGAACAATTACGATATCGTAGGGTCTTAGCTCGTATTCACGGCCTTCTACCGCATACTGGACATTACCTCTTAGAAAAAAAACTATCTTGTCAAAATCATGATAATGCCACGGCGTATCTATAGACTTTGATTCATCTATGTGAAAAAGTCTGAAATCGCAGTTAAGATAACCTTTCTGCTCGTATTCTACTGATGGGTCGAATTCTTCATACATAGAAGGTTACCATCCTTTTTGTACACAGATATTAAGGTCTACTTCGCCGTCTACGCCGCTTATCTTACCTGCAGCTGAATACTGCCAAATTGAAAATTCATAAGGGAAATAAAGCGGAACATTATAAAATGCTACCCACTTATCAATATCTTCAAGCAAAGACATATCGAGCATAAGAGCAAAAGTCTCATTATTGCCGTATATCATAGGAGTATACCCTGAACCTTTAACTGTATTACAGAAAGTAAGAGCAACCTGTGTCATCTGCTCCTTGGTCATATCCTGAGTTCTGTAATCACTGCTGTCAGGTCTTTCTATGTCTATTACTACAGGGTATGTAACTTCATAAGGTTCTATAGCATCAAGAACGAACTGTGCTTCTTCAAGAGCTTCATCTTCATTAATGGCTGCTGAATAGAAATATACTCCAACCTCTATTCCGGCATTTATTGCGCCTTCGATATTAGCTGTAAAATAGTCATCCTCAACAACTTTACCTGTAGAAGTTCCTCTGTTTCCAACTCTGATAAAGGCATATTCAACGCCTGCATCTGCTACTCTGCCCCAATCGATCTCACCCTGAAATTTGGATACATCAATTCCAAGAGTTCCAATAACTGAAGCATCAGTGCCCTGATATTCAAGAATTCCTGACTCATTTTTGGCAAAATCTGTTTCTGTGAACGAATTAAGAGAAAGTGATTTATCGATAGGCACGAAATAATATCTTCCATCCTTGGCAATAAGGATCTGATCAGGGAACATACTGCGAACAGTATTGGTAATTCCCTTACCTGATTCAAGCTGTTCCTGAACAGAATCAAGGACCTCCTGCTTTGCAGTATCAAAGCCGCCTTCATAAGCATCAGATACCATTTCATCAGCCTCTGATGTCGTATAATAGCCCTCTTCCTGAATAGAATCCAGTTGGGCCTTGTAGGCTTCATTCTCTTTTCTAAGTGCTGCATTTCTAAGGAGTATGGCAATAGAAAAAGAAAGAGTAACAATAGCAATAAGACTAAGCAGAATGATCGAAATGATATTCTGTGTGGTAACTGCTGCATGTATGAGTTTTCTGTTCTTTTTGCTTGCCATATACGTCCTTTCTATGCAGTAATTTTAGATTTTTTCTTCAAAATAGCTCTTATAGCCTTCGCCATAGATCTCGGTTGCAGATGTAATGATCATAAATGCTTCAGGATCTTCTTCTTTGACAATTTCCTGTGCCTGAGGAGATATCCTCTTTCTTACAACGCACATGATAACCTTTTTGTCCTTACCTGAAAATGCTCCCTGACCATATACATGTGTAACACCAAGATCAAGTTCCTTTAGAAGTCTCTTGGTAATAGTCGTATGTCTGTCTGATATGATGAAAAGAAGTTTGGCTTCATCATTGCCATACAGAACCTTATCCAGGGCTATACCATTTATAAACACTGTTATGAATGCATATAAAGCAGCTGGTATATCTTTAATAACAATTGCCGCAAAAGCTATTACAAAGAGGTCTGTTATAAACAACAGTCCGCCCGTCTTAATATGCGGATACTTAAGCCTAAGGAGCTTTATTATAATATCAGATCCTCCGCTTGTAGCACCCTGCTGGAATATTATCGCCATGGCAACTCCGGCAAAGAGTCCGCCGAACACGGAAGCAAGCACCATATCATGAACGAAAAAGGCCTGTCCGTGCTTGGCAATAAAGTTAGTAAATACAGAGATCATACCTGTGGCATAAAGCGTTGAGCATATGAAATGCCATCCGAATTTCCATGTTCCCACCAGCAATATAGGAATATTGAGAAGCATGAACCATGTACCGGTTCCAAAAGGTACTATTCTGTTAAGTACAATAGCTATACCTGTGATACCACCAGGCGCAATATTATTAGGATCACTGAATATGGCCGTACCGATGCCGTAGAGAAAGGAAGCGGCCGTGATCAACAAATAATTTACTATTAGTTTGGATAAGTTTTTTCTCTTACTCATAGGAAAAACCTACCTTCGTAAGAATATCTCAGATCTGGGTTGTAACCAGTCTGGGACGATATCCCTTTTCCTCAAGCGCCTGTGTGATCTGAGTCTTGTGCTCAGTTCCATAGGCTTCTAGTGTAATCCGCAGCTCTACAGCAGCATTGCGGTTTATTGATACGAACTGATTGTGTTCAAGTTTGATTACGTTGCCACCAAGTTCAGCGATAACTCCTGATACTCTGGAAAGTTCGCCCGGCTTATCAGGAAGAAGAACTGAAACAGTGAAGATTCTGTCTCTTCTGATAAGACCCTGCTGAACAACAGATGACATTGTGATCACATCCATGTTACCACCAGACAGAACGCATACGACCTTCTTGTCCTTACATCTGAGCTGTTTAAGTGCAGCTACAGAAAGAAGTCCTGAATTCTCAACGATCATCTTGTGATTCTCAACCATATCAAGGAATGCTACAACAAGGTCTTCATCATCAACCTTGATGATCTGATCTACATTCTGCTGAACATATGGGAATATCTTATCTCCTGGAGTCTTAACAGCTGTACCGTCAGCTATTGTATTAACTCCGGGAAGTGTTACTACCTTACCTTCTTTAAGAGAAGAATTCATGCAGGCTGCGCCTGAAGGTTCAACACCTATAACCTTGATCTTAGGATTAAGGAGCTTAGCAAGAGTGCTGACACCACTTACAAGTCCGCCTCCTCCGATTGGTACAAGTATATAGTCAACTGTCGGAAGTTCTTTGAAGATTTCCATTGCTATAGTACCCTGACCTGTTGCTACGTCAAGGTCATTAAAAGGATGAACGAAAGTATATCCTTTTTCTTTGGCGAGTTTCTTGGCATGAGCTTCTGCCTCATCATATACATCGCCGCTAAGTACAACTTCTGCGCCAAGGGCCTTTGTGCGGTTAACCTTAATCAGCGGAGTTGTTGTAGGCATTACGATTGTAGCATGTACGCCGTACTGCTTTGCAGCATATGCAACACCCTGAGCATGGTTACCTGCAGATGCTGTAATAAGACCCTTCTTACGATCTTCATCAGACATTGTACTGATCTTGTAGTAAGCGCCTCTCACCTTATAAGCGCCAGTTCTCTGCATATTTTCAGGTTTTAAGTAAACCTTATTACCTGACTGTGACGAAAAATAATCGCTGTACATAAGTTTCGTCTCAAGTGTGACTTTTTTGACCTGCTCGTAAGCCTCCTCAAACTTATCAAGGGTCATCTTCTTCTCTTCCGGCATTTCCTGTTCCCTTCCTACTGTATTTATATTTGCCAAAACAGGATAAAGCATCTTGCAAGTATGTTCTATCCTGTGATTTGCATAACTATTATTTTAATGTCTTGTTAAAATATCTATAGCCTCTTCTTCAGTAAGCTGTGAGCTGTCCATCTCGCCTGATGAAAGCTTTCTTGCTACTATTTCCTGATCAAGCTTTACTCTTTCTTCATGATCAATATCAAAAAGGGCATCAACGAATTCCTGCGGCTCAAATCTCTCAAGATCGTCAAGAGACTCACCAACACCTATGTATTTGACAGGTATATTGAGTTCACTAACGATAGCTACCGCAATTCCGCCTTTTGAAGTTCCATCCATCTTGGTAAGAATGATTCCTGTAAGGTCTGTAACTTCACCGAACTCTCTTGCCTGTGACATTGCATTCTGACCCGTTGTACCATCAAGTACTATGAGATTCTCTCTCTTGTATTCTGGAAGATGATTATCAAGGATCTTGTTCATCTTACGAAGTTCTTCCATAAGATTCTTCTTGTTATGAAGTCTTCCTGCTGTATCTACAATTAGTATATCTATATCTTTGGACTTGGCTGAATTGACCGCATCAAAGATAACACTCGCAGGATCAGCTCCCTCTACGCCTTTAACAAGAGGCACACCAGCCCTATTAGTCCACTCTTCGAGCTGCTCTGTAGCTGCTGCTCTATAGGTATCTGCAGCTGCAACTAAAACTTTTTTGCCCTTGTTCTTATAAATAGATGCAAGCTTACCAACAGATGTAGTCTTACCAACACCGTTAACACCTATTATAAAAAGAACTGACTTCTGATTTTCAAAATCATAAGCATGCTCATCTGTATGCATCTGCTCTCTTATGTTTTGTATCAGAAGATCGCGACATTCTCTGGTTGAACGGATATTCTTCTCCTCGACCTGAGAACGCAGCTTATCAAGGATACGGCTTGTAGCATTAACGCCAATATCCCCCATGATCAGTGTCTCTTCCAGATCGTCGTAGAAGTCACCATCAATTTCTGAATAGCCGGAAAAAACATTGTCCAGCCCTTTGACCATATTGTCTCTTGTTTTAGAAAGACCACCTTTGAGCCTTGAAAAAAATCCTGCCACTAGTTCGTTAGCTCCTTATCAATGAGATTAACACTTACAAGTGCCGACACACCCTTTTCCTGCATGGTAATACCATAGAGTCTGTCTGCACTTTCCATTGTACCACGACGATGCGTAATTACAATGAACTGAGTATCTTTTAATTTATGCAGATATTTGGCAAAGCGCACAACGTTATTTTCATCAAGCGCTGCCTCAATCTCGTCAAGTAAGCAAAATGGTGAAGGCTTAAGGTTCTGAATAGCAAAAAGCAGAGCTATTGCAGTAAGGGCCTTCTCGCCACCGGACATCATGTTCATGTTTACAAGTTTCTTGCCCGGGGGCTGCGCTATGATCTTGATGCCTGCTTCAAGTATATCGACTGATTCATCAATTTCAAGAGTTCCGTGTCCGCCTCCAAACATTTCTTTAAATACTTTATCGAACTGTTCACTGATAAGCTTAAACTGTTCTCTGAACTGATTCCTCATTGATTCATCAAGATCTGCTATGATAACTCTGAGCTGCTCTTCCGCAACAACAAGGTCATCATGCTGAGTCTTAAGGAATGAATACCTTTCGGATACATTCTTGTAATCCTCTATAGCATTAACATTAACATCTCCAAGTTCTCTTATGGAATTCTTGAGCTGTCCTATCTCCTTCTTCATTGAAGAAGCATCTGTAAGCTCAGGATCCTTCATCTGTGCAGCCTGGGTAAGAGTTATTTCATATTCATCCCACATGTAGTTGATAAGACCTTCTACCTGAGAATCAAGCTTCTCTTTCTGTGTTGAAAGTCTGTTAACTTCTCTGTCAAGTGAAGACTTGGACTCAGCAAGCTTTTCACGAACCTCAAAGAAGTTCTTCTGCTTAAGAGATATCTCTTCTCTTGTATGCTGGATCTTTTCAAGTTTTTCTTTATTTTCCTGATTGCTGGTAGCAGAAGCTTCCATTGTCTGCATGATCTGTACAATGTCAGCATTTTTCTGCTCAAGTTCTCTTCCGGATGTTTCTATATGTTCAAGAACTTCATTAAGATCTTTCTGTCTTGTAGCAATCTCTTCATCTATTCTTGACAGGTTCTCCTGCTGGAATTCAAGTCTCTGGGATACTTTTGCAATTTCCATTTCCCATTTGGATATTTCAGATGCTGCCTCTTCCTCATTACCTGAAAGTTCTGAAAGCTCCTTATTAAGATCTTCCAAAGCCTTCTGACACTCAGCTTCTGTCTGTATGGACTGCTCAAGCTTTTCCTTAGTCTCTTTTTCCTGCTTCTCTATATCAGCTACCTGATTCTCAATATCAAGATTTTCATTCTTAAGAGATTCAAAAGATGTAGCTTCTTCCTTCTGCTTCTCTTCTTCTCTTACGACATTGAGTCTTGCGGTATTTTGTTCGATGAACTTGTTCTGAAGCTTAAGTCTTGTTGTCTCAAGACTTACACGAAGAGCATTTCTTTCTTCTCTTACGGATGTTATCTCTTCTTCAAGTTTTCTAGCCTCTTCAAGCTTTTCATTAACTTCTTTTTCAAGGTCATCCATCTCACGTCTTCTACCAAGAAGATTAGATGAGTTCTTGAAAGCACCACCGGAAATAGCTCCGCCAGGCATGAGAAGTTCGCCTTCAAGAGTAACCATTCTGATACTATAGCTGTACTTGCCGGCTATTCTTGTAGCATTATCTATATCGTCAACTACAAGGACTCTTCCAAGGAGATTAGCAGCAACTGCCCTGTATTCCTTATCAATCTTAACAAGGCCATCAGCAAGACCTATTGCACCCTTTTCGTTAAGCGCATCCTTGAACCTGAAATCCTGCTGGCTCTTAAGTGCTGTAAGAGGAAGGAATGTAGCACGGCCTCCCTTGGTCTGCTTAAGATATGCGATCATCTTCTTGGCTGTAGCTTCATCCTTTGTTACTACGTTTTGGATGCTTCCGCCAAGTGCAGTCTCTATAGCAGTTTCATACTTTTTATCGGTTTTGATAATATCGGCTACAACACCTATAACTCCGGGATTATTATCCTTTTGCTCCATGACACGCTTAACAGCGCCGCCGTAACCTTCATATCTCTCCGTAAGATTAGCAAGAGCATCAAGCTTTGACTTTTGCTGCATGGCAGCATTTCTTGCTTCTCTTATCTTCTCATCATTGCCTGATAATATCTCTTTGATCTTGGCAAGACGATCTTCACCGCTTTTCTGTTCATCAGTAAGGACGCGGATTTCTTCATTTACAGCCTCGAATATATCTCGAAGCTCTTTCATCCTTGCTTCCTTCTTCTCTTCATCAGAGCTGGCCTGAACAAGCTTACTGGTAAGTTCTGCCTTTCTGATCCCAATCTGTTCTTTCATGGTTGAAAGAGAACTCTGACGTGATTTGATATTGGCACGATCACTAATAGTACTTATGATCTTGGCATTGTTCTCTTCAATCTGCTTGTTCAGTTCCTGTTCACGGTCCTGAATCTCATTATATTTATCGGTAGCTATTTTCTTCTTATCTTCAAGTGCTGAAACCTCTTCATCTACACCTGTTTTAGTAGAAAGAACTCCCTGCTTTTCTTCATTTGCCTTAAAAATCTCAGCTTCTATCTCGGTCTTTCTGACCTGGAAGTGCTCTGAACTTGCTGTTACAGAACGAATCTGTTCTTTGAGAAGTGCAAGCTGTCCTTCAAGCTTTTCTTTAAGGACGCTGGAACTTGTCATCTCATTTCTGGCTTCTTCAATCTCTTGTTCTATCTCATCAAGTCTTGCCTGTGCCTCATCATAATCGATCCTTGCCTGATCATATTTAGCACCAACTTCTGTAAGATCTTTCTCAGCAATAGAAAGCTTTTCACCGGCTTCTTCCAAAAGTCCCTTAAGTCTTTCCGTATCCATAAGGAAAATATTGACATCGAGAGTCTTAAGTCTTTCCTTATTCTTAAGGTATATCTTGGCAATCTCAGACTGCTTCT
The DNA here is from genome assembly GCF_024699075.1 of Butyrivibrio sp. The sequence continues at coordinate 5,165 of NZ_JAILQF010000414.1, read as the reverse complement.
CAAGAGGTTCAAGCTGCTTCTCAAGCTCAGATAAAATATCTGTAATACGGGTGAGATTGAGCTTTTCATCCTCAAGCTTCTTGATCGCAGTCTCTTTCCTTAACTTGAACTTAACGATTCCTGCAGCCTCATCAAAAAGATTACGTCTGTCTTCAGGCTTGGAAGAAAGGATCTGATCGATCTGACCCTGTCCGATAATGGAATATCCCTCTTTACCAATACCTGTATCATAAAAAAGCTCATTGATGTCCTTAAGACGACATGGGCTGTTGTTGATCATATATTCTGATTCACCGCTTCTATAAAGGCGACGTGAAACAGTAACTTCTTCAAAATCAATGGAAAGTGCATGATCGGAATTATCAAGAGTTATGGCAACGTATGCAAAGCCAAGGGGCTTACGAAGCTCAGTTCCTGAGAATATGACATCCTGCATGGAACCGCCACGAAGCTGCCTGGCGCGCTGCTCACCAAGAACCCAACGAACTGCATCGGCAACATTACTCTTACCGGATCCGTTAGGTCCTACAATTCCTGTTATTCCGTTGTGAAAATCAAGTTTTATACGATTGGCAAAAGATTTAAAGCCATGAATCTCAATACTCTTAAGATACATATCCTCTTTTTAAGAGACATATAAAAGCATACAAAGGTCTCTGTATTCAATAAAGAAACCTCATCCCATAACCCTTAGGTATGTGCATATCAAGCCTTATCTTTAAGCTTGAGAACTGCCTGATAAGCAGCCTGCTGTTCTGCAGCTTTCTTGGTATGTCCCTCACCCTCTCCAAGAATTTCGCCGCTTACAAGTACACGCGACTTAAATATTTTATCATGTTCCGGACCACTCTCGCCATAAATTTCGTAGGAAAGAGTTTTGCTGGAATCTTTCTGAACCAATTCCTGAAGTACGGACTTGGCATCCACAAAGATCTGCTTATTCTCAAGATCGTTGAGAATAAACTTGTCTATATGACTCTTGGCAGGTTCAATGCCACCATCTATATAGATAGCACCTATAACCGCTTCCATAACATCAGAAATTATAGAATCGCGATGTCTGCCTCCTGTTGATTCTTCGCCTTTTCCAAGGAGAATAAACTTTTCAAGTTCAATATCTCGGGCACAAAAAGCAAGTGCCTGCTCACAGACCATTGAAGCACGCATTTTGGTCATCTGACCTTCCTTCTTGTCCGGGTAATTATTGTACAGATACGTACTGGATACCATTTCAAGTACAGAATCGCCCAAAAACTCAAGTCTTTCGTAATCAGGCTGCTTATTGATCTTCTGCTCATTGGCATAAGATGAATGTGTAAGAGCCATACGAATCAGCGCTCTGTCCTTGAAATGATACCCGATGCGGTCTTCCAGTTCGGTAATATCATTTTCGTTATACATTTTATCCTCCAGTCCCTGCTTGGGGCCGATAATCAAAAGGCAATGGACGTTACTATATAAATATTAAAGTCCGAAGACCCGCTTTCATACAGTAAACGTCCAAAAGCTCTTCTAATATATATTAAATGTTATTAGTTCTTAGCTTCCTTAATGAGAGCAACAGCTTCTCCTACAGTAGAGATTTTCTCAACCTTCTCCTGTGGGATCTGAATCTTAAACTCTTCTTCAATACCCATAATGATCTGGAATACATCAAGTGAATCTGCTCCAAGGTCATCAATAAAAGTTGTATCTTCTGTAATCTCATCCGCATCAACATTAAGAACGTCAACTATAAGTGCTTTTAATTTTTCAAGTTCCATAACCCTTTACTCCTTATTATTTTATTTAATGCAAATGCTGTAAATATAAGACATTCAGACACATGCATCATATAAATCAATCCTTGTTGTTCAATACCTCTTTTATCTTATCATCAACATTATGTGTTTTAAAGAGAACACATTGAAGAATTGAATTCTTAACTTCAACAGCCTTAGCGCTTCCATGTGTCTTAACTACGAGTCCATTAAGTCCCAGCATAGGAGCTCCGCCATACTGCTTGGCATCAAATGCCTTAAGGTTGGTTGTAAACTCTTTCTTAAGAAGAAGGTATGCAATCTTGGTTCTAAGATTTGTAAGGAAAGTATTCTTTATGACTCTTCCCATAGTCTTGGCAACACCTTCATACATCTTAAGAGCTATATTACCAGCAAAAGCTTCAGTTACGATAACATCTGCAGCACCTGCAGGAATCTCTCTTGACTCAACGTTGCCGATAAAATTGATGTCAGGACAATTCTTAAGAAGCGGGAAGGTCTCCTTTACAAGTGAATTACCCTTATCCTCTTCTGTTCCAATTGAAAGAAGTCCTACTGTAGGATTCCTCTTACCAAGAATGTTCTCAGCATATATAGAACCCATAATAGCAAACTGAAGAAGCTGATCAGGTCTTGCATCTACATTAGCTCCACAGTCAATAAGAAGGGATACACCCTTTTCTGTAGGGATCATAGGAGCAAGAGGTGCTCTCTTAACGCCCTTGATACGACCTACGATTGTCTGTCCGCCAACAAGGTTAGCACCGGTACTACCTGCGCTTACATAAGCATCAGCCTCGCCGTGCTTGACCATCTGCATAGCCTTTACTATAGAAGAATCAGGCTTCTGTCTGATAGCAACAACAGGTGCTTCTGCCATCTCTATGATCTGTGTAGCATTTACTATCTCAACTCTGTTCTGGTCATATCCGTTGTACTTGGAAAGTTCAGCCTGGATCTTGTCTTCCTGTCCGACAAGAAAAACCTTAACATTACTATCTTCCTTTATAGCTTCAATAGCACCCTTGACGATCTCTCCGGGTGCATTATCTCCACCCATAGCGTCAACGGCAACTCTAATAAGATCAGCCATTTAGCTCCTCCATTTAATGTTTAATAATGATGTCTGTGCCTAAAATATCGGCGCCCTGCGACTGCCATATTACTAAGACAGTCAGCAAACATACATAATTCCGCATAAAAGCACTATTACAAGTTTACTCGACAAAAGGGCAAAAATCAAGGCTTCCCGATAAATCGGAAAGCCTTAATATTTAACCGTTTTAAATTAGTCTTCAACAGCAACAACGCTCTTGTTCTCATAGTAACCGCAAGCTTTGCATACCTGATGAGGCTGCATAAGAGCTCCGCAGTGGCTGCACTTTACAAGAGTCGGTGCGCTCATCTTCCAATTTGCTCTTCTCTGATCACGGTGACCTTTAGAAGACTTATTCTTAGGGCAGATAGACATTCGTAACACCTCCTTACGCTGGTCGTATTCGATTACCAGCCGTAAGCCAAGCTGAGCCGGTAATAATATTACTCACTTAATATGTGCGACTTTGTCACACGCTTAATGATTATACCTAGATGGTACCCTTTTGTCAATACCTAAATATTTTAACTAGTATTTACAGGATGTAAATTCGACATGTCCAGAAGTACAGGGATGTACTTCTATGTCGTAATCATCTAAGCAGTTCGTATGTATCTCTTGCAATAGCAAGTTCTTCGTTAGTAGGAACTACATAAACTTTAACCTTGCTATCTTCTGTAGATACAAGCTTCTCTTCGCCTCTTACCTTGTTAGCTTCATCATTGCACTTAACTCCAAGGAATCCAAGACGATCGATTATAAGCTTTCTTACAAAGCCTGAGTTCTCACCAACACCTGCTGTGAATGCGATGCAGTCAACACCGTCCATAGCTGCTGTATAAGAACCGATATATTTAAGAACCTGATAACAGAAGCTGTCAACGGCTCTGATAGCGTTCTTGTCGCCCTTAACATAAGCAGACTCAAGATCACGGAAGTCTGAGCTGATACCTTCAGAAAGTCCGTATACACCTGATTCCTTGTTAAGAACCTTCATAACACCAGCAGTGTCAAGATTCATCTTCTTCTCAAGTGTTTCAATTACAGAAGGGTCGATAGATCCGCATCTTGTACCCATGATAAGACCTTCAAGAGGAGTAAGTCCCATAGATGTATCTACACACTTACCATTCTTAACAGCGGATACAGATGCACCGTTACCAAGGTGGCATACGATGATCTTAAGTGAATCATATGGCTTTCCTTCAATTTCAGCAACCTTCTTGCTTACAAATGAATGTGATGTACCATGGAATCCATAACGACGGATCTTGTAATTCTTGTAAATATCGTATGGAAGACCATAAAGATATGCTTTCTCAGGCATTGTCTGATGGAAAGCTGTATCAAATACTGCTACCATAGGTGTGCCAGGCATAAGCTCCTGACAAGCTCTGATACCGATAACATTAGCAGGATTGTGTAAAGGTGCAAGATCAGAAACTTCTTCAATAGCCTTTACTACTTCTTCATTAATAACAACAGACTTTGTGAACTTCTCTCCACCATGAACGATTCTGTGTCCTACAGCATCGATCTCATCAAGAGACTTAACAACGCCACTCTCTGTAAGTGCTTCAAGTACAAGGCTTACAGCTGTCTTGTGCTCAGGCATAGGAGTTACCTTTGTAACCTTGTCCTTACCTGTAGCTGTATAAGAAATCTGACTTCCCTCAATACCGATTCTCTCGCAAAGGCCCTTAAAAAGAAGCTGTTCTGTCTCTGCGTCAATAAGCTGGAACTTAAGTGATGAACTACCGCAATTTATAACAAGAACTTTCATTTCATAGCCTCCTTACTCTGCATCCTGTGCCTGAACTGCTGTAAGAGCAACAACTCCAACGATATCTTCCCAGCTGCATCCACGAGAAAGGTCATTAACAGGACGAGCGATACCCTGAAGCATAGGACCATAAGCATCAGCTTTTGCAAGTCTCTGAACGAGCTTGTATCCGATGTTACCACCATCAAGGTTAGGGAAAATAAGAACGTTAGCATGACCAGCTACAGGTGATCCGGGAGCCTTTGAAGCTGCAACTTCAGGAACGATAGCTGCATCAAGCTGAAGCTCACCATCACATACAAGATCAGGATACTCTTTGTGAGCGATCTCTACTGCGTTAACTACCTTGTCTACAAGAGCGTGCTTAGCAGAACCCTTTGTTGAGTGTGAAAGGAATGCAACCTTAGGCTCAGCCTGAACAAGCTGTCTGAAAGAATGTGCAGAAGACTCAGCAATAACTGCAAGCTCTTCTGATGTAGGATCCTGGTTAAGACCTGAATCAGCGAAAAGGAATGTTCCATTCTCA
>NZ_JAILQF010000375.1 GCF_024699075.1 Butyrivibrio sp. | reverse complement strand
AGAGAAGGAGAATAAAACAATGGCAGCTATTACAGCAGCAATGGTAAAAGAATTACGTGAATCAACAGGCGCAGGAATGATGGAGTGCAAAAAGGCTCTTTCTGCTTCTGATGGAGATATGGATGCAGCAGTTGAATTCCTCAGAAAGAATGGTCAGGCTAAGGCTGAGAAGAAGGCTAGCCGTATCGCAGCTGAGGGTCTTACAGCAGTAGCTGTTAAGGATGACAAGACTGCAGCAGTTGTAGAAGTTAACTCTGAGACAGACTTCGTTGCTAAGAACGAGAAGTTCCAGGCATTCGTTAATGCAGTAGCAACTCAGGCTGTAAATTCTGATTCCAAGGATCTTGATTCTTTCATGAACGAGGCATGGAATGAGGATTCAAGCAAGACTGTTAAGGAAGCTCTTGTAGAGATCACAGCAGTTATCTCTGAGAAGATTGATATTCGTCGTTTCGAGAAGCTTACAGCTTCTGAAGGTATCGTTGTACCTTACGTACACGGTGGCGGACGTATCTCTGTTCTTGTAGAGGCTAAGACAGATGTTGTTAACGATGACATCAAAGAAGCTCTTCACAATGTAGCTATGCAGGTTGCAGCTCTTGCACCTAAGTATGTTGACATGAACGATGTTCCTGAAGAATACAGAGAGCATGAGAAGGAAATCCTCCTTGCTCAGGCTTTAAAAGAGAACGAGGAACTTCCTGAAGAGAAGAGAAAGCCTCAGCAGATTCTTGAGAAGATGCTTGTAGGTCGTCTTAACAAAGAGCTTAAAGAGATCTGCCTTAACGAGCAGGTTTATGTAAAGGCTGAAGATGGCAAGCAGACTGTTGCTCAGTATATTGCACAGGTTGCTAAGGCTAACAGCGCTGACCTTACAATCAAGAGCTTCGTTCGTTTTGAGACAGGCGAAGGTATTGAGAAGAAGCAGGATAACTTTGCAGAAGAAGTTATGGCTCAGGCTGGACTTAAATAATCAAGACTTTGTTTATCAAGGCTCCGGTATTCCCGGAGCCTTTTTTTCTCATTCTTTTTATTCCGATTGCCTGAATTAGATAAATGAGTTAAAATATTAAATGCGTCGGTATATTTTGGATATGAATTTTTATATAATTATTCATATCATTCAATTATATTTGGTATAATGTAATTGGGAGGTTTGCTGGCAGCATGGTATTGAAATGAGGATTTAGGAATGGCACAGCCAGTTTCTATTAAGGGGACTAAATCTGGTATCATTCTGGTACTTGATGAAGAAATTCCTTTTATTCAGCTTAAAAGTTTAATAGAACAGAAATTTACTGAGGCATCAGCTTTCCTTGGTAACTCCAGCATGGGGCTTGTGATCAGAGGTCGCAGATTATCGGATGACCAGGAACAGGAAGTCCTTGATATCATATCAAGAACTACCAAGCTAAAAGTTGTATGTATTATTGATGAGGATCATCCTCTGGATGCAGCTTTTACCAAAATGGTTGCAGGCGCTTCATCTTCTGAGAGTGTTGCTAAGAAGACGGTACAGCCACAGGCGATAAAACCTGAGCTTTCCAGAGAGGAAAGACAGCAGCTTATGGACCAGGCTTATAATGAAGCTTATCAGGCTGCATTTGAACAGATAGGAGATGCCAACGCAAGAATTCATGTTGGTAATATCCGCTCAGGTCAGGAAATAATATCCCAGCATTCAATTGTTGTCTTTGGTGATGTTAATCCCGGAGGAAGCATAGTATCTGCTGGATGCATATTTGTATTTGGTGCTCTTAAAGGCAATGCATTTGCAGGCGCGACAGGAGATCAGAATGCTTTTGTTATGGCTACTGATTTCAAACCTTTACAGGTCAGGATCGCTGATGCAATTGCGGTTTCAGAAGAGGAGTCCACATCAAGATCCAGAGGACTTCTTAGAAGAAAGACAAGCCGAAATACTGTATCAGGTCCGGAAGTGGCTTATACTTATCAGGGAGCTATTGCAAGATCTGAGTTTAACAGTAAATATCTTAGAAGTAATCAGTTTTTTAAATGATTATGATATAAAATCAAAAAGTTTTTAATAAAATTTATTCTTTGGAGGAAGGCTACAATGGGAGAAGTTATAGTTGTTACATCTGGTAAGGGAGGCGTAGGTAAGACTACTACTACTGCCAATCTTGGAACCGGTCTTTCACTACTTAACAAGAAGGTAGTTCTGGTAGATACAGATATAGGTCTTCGTAACCTTGATGTTGTACTTGGACTTGAGAATCGTATTGTCTACAATCTTGTTGATGTTGTTGAGGGCAATTGCAAGCTTGCTCAGGCTCTTATTAAAAATAAGGATAATGCAAATCTGTATCTTATTGCAGCTGCACAGCAAAGAGATAAGAATGCAGTCAATGAAGAGCAGATGAAGAAGCTTACTACAGAGCTTAAAGAACAGTTTGACTATGTTATTATTGACTGTCCTGCAGGTATTGAGCAGGGATTCAAGAACGCTATCGCAGGCGCCGACAAGGCTGTTGTAGTTACAACTCCTGAAGTATCAGCAGTACGTGATGCAGACAGAATCATTGGACTTCTTGAGGCTAATGAGATGAAAGACTCTCAGCTTATCGTTAACAGATTAAGACCTGACATGGTTAAGCGTGGCGATATGATGAGTGCAGATGATGTTGTAGAAGTTCTTGCAGTTAATCTTCTTGGAATCGTTCCTGACGATGAAGATGTAGTTGTTGCAACTAACAGAGGTATTCCTCTTGCAGGTAACGGTAAATCACTTGCAGGTCAGGCATATATGAATATCTGCAGACGTTTGAATGGTGAACAGGTTCCTTATCTTGATCTTGAGACCAAGAAGGGATTCTTCAGCAGATTATTCAGTAAATAATAACTACCAGGTGGAAGGGGAGACGTACAATGAAACTGTCAGATTTGTTCAAAAGAAAAAGTTCAGGCGACGTTGCAAAAGACAGGCTTAAGATGGTTCTTGTCTCTGATCGAGCCAACTGCTCACCTGAAATAATGGAACGTATTAAGAGCGATATCCTTGAAGTACTTTCTAAGTATGCCGAGGTAGACAAAGACCAGCTCGATATTCATATTACTCAGATGGAGACTGATGAAAGCGGTTCTAACTCAGTTCCCGCTTTATATGCAAATATTCCGATTAGAAATATACATCACACGGCAAAATAATGATCATGTGACTTGTTGATCAGATATTTGCCTGAAAGGCTACTATGACAGGACTTACTGCGGAACAGGCGCAGGACAGATATATCCGTGGCTATGGGAACACTCAGATAGATAATGCCCAGAAGTCTACGAAAGATATCTTAAAAGAAAACATATTTACATATTTCAACCTGATCTTTACTGTGCTGGCGATCTTGCTAATAATCGCCGGCTCGTACAGATCACTGACTTTTCTTCCGGTTGTTATCGCCAATACACTTATTGGTATATTTCAGGAGCTTAAGGCTAAGAAGGTTCTTGATAATCTTTCTGTGCTTAATTCTCCTACATGCCAGGTACTTAGGGATGGCGAAGAGATAACTGTGCAGATTCAGAACCTTGTTATTGATGACGTTATCGTACTTAGAAGCGGCAATCAGATTCCAGCGGATGCGATAGTAATATCCGGTGAAGTCAATGTTAATGAAGCCCTTCTTACAGGTGAAGCTGATGAGATCAATAAAAAGGTTGACAGCGAGCTTATGAGTGGCAGCTTTGTCGTAAACGGACTTTGCTATGCCAGACTTATTCGCGTTGGAGAGAAATCTTATATATCACAGCTGACATTGAAAGCCAAGAAAATGGAAGGTGGCGAGCAGTCTGAAATGATCAAATCCATTAACAGGATTGTCATCTTTTCAGGTATTGCTATCATCCCTGTAGGTGTCACACTTATGTGGCAAAGCCTTGCACTTGGTAATACTTTCAGTGAAAGTATTGTTTCAATGGTTGCGGCTGTAATAGGTATGATACCTGAGGGTATGTATCTTCTTGTAAGCCTTGCTCTTGCCATGAGTGCCGTAAGACTTGGTATGAATCAGGTAATGCTGCATGATATGAAGAGTACAGAGACCCTTGCAAGAGTAGATATACTCTGTGTTGATAAGACAGGAACCATTACAGATAACTCAATGCTTGTTTGCGATGTAATCCCTGCAGAAGGTAGAAGTGAAAAAGAGCAGACAGAGGATCGAATCCGTATGTCTGAATATATAGAAGCTCTTCCTGATGATAATTTGACTATGCAGGCGCTAGCAGACTATTTTCCGTCAATGGGTGCCAGAAGTTGTGTATCAAATCTGCCGTTTTCATCAGTAAGAAAGTATTCCGGTGTTCAATTTGACGATAAGACTTATCTACTTGGTGCTCCGGATATTATTCTTTCCAAGGATTATGATAAGTACAAGGATCTTGTTAATGAATATGCAGGCAAGGGACTAAGAGTTATAGTTTTTGCTGAGTATGCTGACAAGGATGCTTCCGTACCTGTTCCTGAAAAGGGTACAGCAGATGGAACAGTAACTCCTGTAATGTTCGTACTTCTTCAAAATCCATTAAGAGAGAATGCAGCAGAAACATTTGCTTATTTTAAAAAGCAGGGTGTTGAAGTTAAGGTTATTTCAGGAGATAATCCTGTGACAGTCTCAGAGGTTGCAAGACAGGCTGGAATAGATGGCGCAGAGCAATATATAGATGTTCGCCCTTTAAATGATGAGAAGCTTTATGAAGCCGCTGAGAAGTATACAGTATTTGGAAGAGTTCAACCTGAACAGAAGCAAAAACTGGTTAAGGCTCTTCAAAAAACCGGACATAAAGTAGCAATGACCGGTGACGGTGTTAATGATATTCTTGCCATGAAAGATGCAGACTGTTCCATAGCCATGGCGGCAGGTTCAGAAGCTGCTATGCAGGCAGCGCAGGTAGTTCTTCTTGATTCGGACTTCTCTCATATGAAGCAGATTGTGTCTGAAGGTAGAAGAGATATCAATAATATTACAAGATCAGCTACACTGTTCCTTGTTAAGAATATCTTTTCACTATTATTATCGATCTTTTCGATCGTAAGTTTGATGTCTTATCCGCTTCAGGCATCACAGGTTACATTTATCAGTATGTTTAATATAGGAATTCCGGCCTTCTTCTTTGCACTTGAAGATAATACCAAGAGAAGTAGCGGATCCTTTATGATTCACGTTCTTATGAAATCACTTCCTGCAGCCCTTACTGATTTTCTGGCTATCGCTGCACTGGTAGTATTTGGCGAAACCTTTGGTGTATCAACGGAGGATATTTCGGTAGCTGCAACCTTCGTTTTGACAATTGTCGGTTTTATGATACTTGTCAGAATAAGTTCACCTATGAATAAATTCCGCACAAGAGTTATAATAGGGTGTATCATAGGTATGGTATTTGCAGCTTTTGTGTTCAGTGATTTGTTCGCAATTACGTATGTATCTAAAGAGTGTATCATGCTCTTTGTGCTGTTTGTAATCGCTACAGAACCTTGTATGCGTTATCTTACAGCTGTATGTGAATGGATAGAAAATAAATACAAAAATAGGAAAAGGAAGTCGTAATAATGTCTGAAGAAAAGAAATATGATTCATTAAAACTGGAGAACCAGCTATGCTTTCCACTTTATGCGTGTTCAAAGGAGATAGTAAGGTCTTATAAACCTTTCTTGGACAAGATTGATCTGACTTACACACAATATATTACAATGATGGTTCTTTGGGAAAAGAAAAAAGTCAATGTAAAAACATTAGGAAAGTGTCTTTTCCTTGATTCAGGTACTCTTACACCAGTACTTAAAAAACTTGAATCAAAAGGCTTTATTAACAGAGAGCGTAATGCAGCTGATGAGAGAAATCTTGAGGTTACAATTACTCCTGCAGGAGAAAAGTTAAGAGATGAAGCTCTTTCTATTCCTGAAAGCATGGGTGCTTGCGTGAGACTTTCACCTAAGGATGCAGAAGAACTTTATAAACTTCTTTATAAAGTTATAGGAAATATAAGAGAAGATTAATTTTTGCTTTATTCAAATACATACTATCTTGTGCTATACTGTTAAAAAGTTTTGTACAAGAGATTTATTTCCTTTAAAGATGTGAGATCTAAAGGGAAGAGATGTATTTGTTTTATTGAAAGGATTTAAGCCGGAGGGGACGGCGGGTATTTTTATGAAATTTAATCGCGTTGATGATACACGTGTTGAGTGCATTATTTCAGAGGAAGATCTGGAAGAGTACGGGATTGGTCTTCAGGATCTTTTGACCAAGAAAAAAGAGGCTATGGATTTTCTTCGTGATATCGTAGAGAAAGCTGAAGAAGAAGTTGATTATAAGCCAATGGACGGCCTTGTAATGCCAATGCAGGTTACTGTAACTCCAGATAAATGCATATCAATTACACTTAGTGAGGATCCGGATGGAACTATTCAGGATCTATTAGAGAAATTAACACATGATGCAGGTATTCACTTCCCTAAGAACTTCCTTGAGGAGCTTGGAGATGCACCTGAGCAGGAGAGAATAGAGCGTATAAATCAGTATCTCCAGCATATTCATGAGGTTGAGGATGAGAAGCAGAATATTGCCAATAAAGCATTTTCTGACAAAAAGATCGAAAGAAGAAACAATAACGAGCGACTTTCACAGATTCGTGAAAAAAAGAGAAAACGTAAATCTTTCGCACTAGACAGACTTGAATCTTCAGGCTTTGTTTTTGCTTTTGCTAATATGGCAGATATAATCAAATTTGCACATATGGTTAAAGGCAGGATCAAGATGCAGACAAGCCTTTACAAGAACCCTAAAAATGATCTTTATTATCTTCATTTTGAAAAGGGAACAGACAGTGTAGCTCACTTTGCTTCTGTATTTACAATGGTATATGAATTTGGTACTTATGTAACAAGTAATCCAATTTACATCGCTAATGTAGAAGAGAGCTATGAGACTATAATAAAGTCTAAAGCTGTGGATACACTTAGAAGCTTTAAATAATGTTTAGATGGAGAATTATATGAGTCATAAAGACGAGAGCGAGCAGATCAGGCTTAACAAATATATAGCGCAGTGCGGAATTTGCTCTCGCAGGGACGCAGATAAGATCATTGAGGAAGGCCGTGTTTCTATTAATGGTCAGGAAGCACAGGCCGGATCAAAGGTCAATCCCGGTGATGTTGTTAAGATTGATGGCAAGAGAATAAAGCTTGTCACAGATACTAAAGTTTATGCATATTATAAGCCGGAAGGAGTTGTATGTACGCAGCGAGACGCTCATGCCAAGCGTACAGTTGCATCAGAAGTAAAGACTCCGGTGAAGGTTAATTACGCAGGACGATTGGATGCTAATTCAAGCGGACTGCTTATTTTATCCAATGATGGAGAACTCATCAACAGTATGATGAAGTCTTCCAATAATCATGAAAAAGAATACGTTGTCAGAGTTGATAAAGAAGTAAATGGTGCCTTTCTTCGTCAGATGGCAGGCGGTGTTTATATTGAGGATCTTGATGTTACTACCAAAAGATGTAAGGTAGTTAAAACCGGCAGAAATTCATTCAGGATCATTCTGACACAAGGCCTTAACAGGCAGATAAGACGTATGTGCAAAGCTCTTGGCTATAATGTAAGAGAACTTATGCGTATAAGAGTTCTTAATGTTGAGCTTGGCGATATGAAGCCCGGAGAGGTAAGAGAGGTAACAGGAAGAGAGCTCTACAGTCTTTATTCCAAGTGCGGATTAAGACGTGATAATAAGGGTGAGGCTTAAGCGCGCATCTATAGCCGGATTTTAAAAGTTATATTATTAACCTTTATATATACTGCAATTTATAACTAATACTAAGTGAGGACTAATAGTTGGGAGAGACTAATTTAATACAAGAATACAAGAATCTGTGTGATACGATAAAGTATCACATGGATTGTTATTATAATCAGGATGCTCCACAGATAAGCGATTATGAATATGATCAGCTTATGCTTCAGCTTAAAGCTGTTGAGAAAGAGCATCCTGAGCTTATATCTGAGGATTCACCTACAAGGATCATAGGTGGTTCTGTTAAGAGAACTGCCGGAGTTACAGTAGAGCATGATGTTCCTATGCTCTCTATTCAGGATGTTTTCACCAAAGAAGAGGTCCTTGAATGGGTTCATGAAGTCAGGGCGATGCATTCTGATGTCCGCTTTTGCGTAGAGCACAAGATTGATGGACTTTCTATGAGTATCCGTTATGAGAACGGAAAGCTTACTCTTGCAGAGACAAGAGGCGATGGACTCATAGGTGAAGATGTAACCTCCAATGCCCTTGTGATTCCTGATGTTGTCAGAAGTATATCATCTGAATACAATTCACTTGAAGTCCGCGGCGAAGTATATATGAGCCACGAAGACTTTGATAAGACCAACAGAATTCAGGAAGCTCAGGGCAAAAAAACTTTTGCCAACCCCAGAAACTGTGCTGCAGGTACCCTGCGCCAACTTGATAGCGGAATGGTCAGAGAACGTGGTCTTTCCATGTATATTTTTAATATACAAAGATCAGATCCGCAGATATCGTCACATTCTGAAGGCCTTCTTAAGATGAAAGAACTTAAGATGGCTGTAGTTCCTTCTAAAGTTTGCGTTACAGATGAAGATATACTTGCTCAGATTGATGCTATAGGAGAGTCAAGAGGTACACTTCCTTATGACATCGACGGCGCTGTTATAAAGATCGATCAGATAGCATACAGAGATGACTTCCCTGCAGGATCCAAGTATTCAAGCGGACATATAGCATATAAGTATCCGCCTGAAGAAAAAGAAGCTGTTATCAAAGACATAGAGCTTTCAGTTGGAATGACAGGAAGAGTTAATCCTACAGCTGTTTTTTCTGAAGTAAGGCTCTGCGGTACTACAGTATCAAGAGCAACACTTCACAACCAGGACTTTATAGATAATCTTGGAATCGGCATAGGAAGAACAGTACTTGTCTATAAATCAGGTGAGATCATTCCTAAGATAAGAAGCGTAGTAGAGTCCAAGAACCCTGCAGATTCTGTTACATATAAGATCCCTGATGTCTGTCCAGTATGCGGCGGCAAAGTTGTAAGAGAGCCCGATACAGCTGATATGGTATGTACAAATGATGATTGTCCTGCAAAGCTTGAAAGACGTATCATCAACTTTGTAGGCCGTGATGCCATGGATATTAAGGGCTTTGGAGAAGAATATATAAGAACCCTCATAGAGAACGGTTATCTTCATGATATAGCCGATATTTATCTTCTTAAGGACTACAGGGCAGAACTTATTGATAAGGGCCTTATAGGCAAAGAGAAGGGCACTGACAACGTTCTTAATGCTATTGAAGGATCGAAATCCAATGAGCCTTCAAGACTCCTTACAGGACTTTCAATACCTAATGTTGGTAAGACTTCTTCTAAGACTATCATGAAGGCCTTTGACAGTATTGATGACCTTATGCATGCAAGAATAGACCAGCTTGTGGAAGTGCAGGATGTCGGTGAGACTACAGCGCTTTGCATCCATGACTTTTTCCATAAGGAGTCTAATATTAAGCTCCTTGAAAGACTTAAGGAATATGGACTTAAATTCGCTGCAGAAAAGACTGTTGTAACAAGTGAATTTGCAGGACAGACCTATGTTATAACAGGAAGCCTTGAGAAGTTTGCTAACAGAGATGCTATGGTAGCTTTTATTGAAAGCCACGGCGGTAGTGTTTCAGGCAGTGTGTCCAAAAAGACCTTTGCTCTTATCAATAATGATATAGCATCTAATTCGGGTAAGAACAAAAAAGCCAAAGAGCTTGGAATACCGATCATTACCGAAGAAGAACTATTGAGTAAGGTTTCGGAATGATCATTTTATACTAAGTAATTTAATTATTTGGATCGTGTTATCAGAATGGAGAAATAGTCATGCCTATTAAGATTCAGAACGGACTTCCTGCAAGGGAGCAGCTTGAGAAAGAAAATATATTCGTAGTAGATGAAGACAGAGCTATGCATCAGGATATCAGACCTCTTTCCATATGTGTACTTAACCTTATGCCACTTAAGGAAGATACTGAACTTCAGCTACTTAGAGCTCTTTCAAATACACCTCTTCAGATAGATGTATCTTTTATGAGAGTAAGCTCACATGAAGCGGGCCATACATCAATGACTCATCTTAACAGCTTCTATAATACATTTGAAGAGCTTAAAGGCAATCATTATGACGGTATGATAATAACAGGAGCTCCTGTTGAAAAGCTTGAATTTGAAGAAGTCGACTACTGGGATGAACTTTGTGAGATCTTTGAGTGGACCAAAAAGCATGTAACATCAACCTTCCACATATGCTGGGGAGCACAGGCTGCATGCTATTATCACTTTGGACTTAAAAAGGTATCACTTCCCCAGAAGCTCTTCGGAATCTATGCCCATAAGGTGCTTAACAGAAAGGTTCCTCTTATTAGAGGATTTGACGACGTATTCTATATTCCTCACAGCAGATATACAACAGTGCCGATCGAGGATATACATAAATGCAATAAGCTTGTGATACTTGCTCAGTCCTATGAAGCAGGCGCAATGCTCTGTATGACCAAGGATGGCAAGCAGATATTCAGCTTTGGTCATGCGGAATATGATCGTATGACTCTTGATAACGAATATAAGCGTGACATGAGTAAGGGGCTTAGTACACCGCTTCCAAGAAACTATTATCCGGATGATAATCCTGGTAATAAGCCAAAGCTTACATGGAGAGCTCATTGTAACCTTCTTTATTCCAACTGGCTTAACTATTACGTATATCAGGCAACGCCTTATAAATGGGGCCAGATCCTTGATGCAGAAGATATGGTCAAGGCATCTAAAGCCCTCACAGAAAAGACAGTTTGATGTTTGTGCCATCCCTTGCAGTTTTATCCTTGAGGGCAGTTAATTAATGATTTTCTTGTCCTAAAAATTTCTTAATTCAAGGTTTATTATCTGGTATTTTATATTCCGGGGTCCGAAACTCGCTACGCTCGAACATGCGGACCCCAGGCAGAATATAAAATACCATCTACTAAACTCTTGAATTAAATAAATTTTTAGAGAACGCGAAAATCATTAAGTAACTGCCCTTAAGGCTGAATCTGCAAGGGATTTTTTAGTTGTTGATATAGGGAACAGCTACTTCTTTACAAATACCAAAAGCGATTTTTAGTTATTGAGATGGGAGAACAGTTACTTCTTTACAAATACCAAAAGCGATTTTTAGTTATTGAAATGGGGAGTATTTACTTCTTTACAAATGGCATAAAAGCTAAATTTTAAAAGGCTTTCAATGGTGAAAATCTGTTGGAAGTCTTATGAACGTTTAAAGTAGCGTAAATTGCGTATTGATAATTCAAACGGGTATGATCACGAATATAATCGATAAAACGATAATTTGTATTTGAAAAAGAATCGTGAAAGTTTTAAAATATATATATATCAGTTCGTTTCTTTAGAACTATTTATTTTCTGTTTTACAATACAATAAGTATATTAAAAGCAATATAAATGCTTATATCATTTTTTACTTGCGGCCCAAAGACCGGGCCTGAAAGGAGATTTTATTATGGCGGCTCTCAATCTTGATGAGGAACAGGTAGAAAAGAAGGAAGTAAAAGCAAGAAAGAAAACCAAAAAGACAAGGGAGCTTTTGGAAGAAGCGGATCGTCAGATGGAGCAGCTTCACAGACAGCATGATGAGTATGAGGAAGTTCTTGCTACATTGAACAAACAGTCTGAAGAGCTTGGTGAACAAGATGCCAAAGGTCTTAAAGTTGAGCATGCCAAGTTTGGAGAAGGCAAAGTAACTGCTCAGGATGGTAAATATATTGATGTCAAATTCGGTAAAGTTATAAAGAAGTTTGTACTTCCTGGTGCTATTGCAGAAAAGCATCTTAAAGTAAGCGATGAAAAGATACAGGAATTCTATAATAAGAGTGATGACATTCATAAGCAGATCCTTAAAGTGCAGATGCAGCTTCGCTCTACAGATTTTGCTATAGAGCGTCAGGCAGATAATATCGAAAAACTTAACCAGAAAGCATGATCGATATGATCTGGTAAGAGATTCTGTTCTTAAGTGAACAAGAAACATATATAACAAAATAAAAATCATATATAAAAGCAAATAAAAAAGCAGCCTGTTTTGGCTGCTTTTTTATTGCTTTATCATATCTGAAAGTGATTTTATTCTAGAATAAAGCTTTTAGATAGCAACTTTTTCTTTGGTATTTGCTTCACTTTCTTTTTCCTTTTTGTTTTCAAGCTTTCTATTAGCAGTAGAGAGCATAAGCTTGATTCTGTTAAGCTGGTTTACTTCAGAAGCACCTGGATCATAGTCGATAGCTACAATGTTAGAACCAGGATAATGTCTTCTGAGTTCCTTGATAACACCCTTACCTACTACGTGGTTAGGAAGACATCCAAATGGCTGAGTGCAGACGATATTGCCAACACCTTCTTTGATAAGCTCAACCATTTCACCTGTAAGGAACCATCCCTCACCTGTCTGGTTACCTATATCAACGATAGGCTTTGCATAGTCGACAAGTTTATAGATGCTTGTAGGTGCTTCAAAATGCTTGGATGCGTTAAGAGCCTTAGTTGCACCACCGCGAAGCTTTTCAAGGGCCCAGATAGCAACCTTCATTGCTTTTGCAGTCTTTTTACTTGTTCCAAGATATTCTGCTTTGTAAATCTGGTTGTAGAAGCAGTAGAGCATGAAGTCAAGAAGATCAGGTACTACAGCTTCAGCGCCTTCTGATTCAAGAAGGTCTACAAGATGGTTGTTAGCAGCAGGAGCGAACTTAACAAGGATTTCTCCTACGATTCCGACTCTTGGCTTTACCTCATCTGTGATCTCGATATTATCAAAATCTTCAACCATCATACGGCACATCTTCTGGAATTTGGCCATATCTGTTGTTATATTTATGTTCTTCTTAGATACGAATTTTCTGCACTTTACAAGCCAGTCCTGATGAACCTTTTCTACAGAACCTTTTACTTTCTCATAAGGACGCATTCTGTAGATACATCTCATCATGATATCGCCAAATACAGCACTATATGCAGCACGCTTAAGCATCTCATAGTTGATCTTAAATCCAGGGTTGGATTCAAGCTTTGAAAGGTTAAGAGACACTACAGGAATCTGCTCCATGCCGGCCTTCTTCAAAGCTCTTCTGATAAAGCCAACATAGTTAGTAGCACGGCATCCGCCACCTGTCTGGGACATAACGACAGCAGTCTTGTTAAGGTCATACTTGCCTGAATGGAGCTCATCCATGATCTGACCTACAACCCAGAGTGAAGGATAGCAGGCATCATTATTAACATACTTAAGACCCATATCTATAGCATGCATATTGTCATTCTGCATGACAATAAGGTTATAACCACATGCACGAAGTGCTGTTTCCAATATATCGAAGTGGATAGGAGACATCTGAGGACACAGGAGTGTATATCCTTCATCCCTCATTTCCTCTGTAAAGAGAACTCTGTGGTTAGCACAGTCACGTACTGTAGCGTGCTTGCCTTCTTCTTTACGTACACGGATAGCTGCAAGAAGTGATCTTACACGAATTCTTGCTGCACCAAGGTTATTAACTTCATCAATCTTAAGACATGTATAAATCTTATCAGAGCCATTGAGGATATCAGCGACCTGATCAGTTGTAACAGCATCAAGACCACATCCAAAGGAGTTGAGCTGAATAAGATCAAGATCTTCACGAGTGCGAACATAAGATGCCGCAGCATAAAGCCTTGAATGGTACATCCACTGGTCTGATACGATAAGAGGTCGTTCAGGCGTTCCAAGATGTGAGATGGAATCTTCTGTAAGTACAGCAACGCCGTAAGAACAGATCATATCAGGTATACCATGGTTGATCTCAGGATCGATGTGGTATGGACGACCTGCAAGAACTATACCATGACGATGATTTTCTTCCATCCATTTAAGGGTCTCTTCACCTTTTTTCTTAACATCTTCGCGGCACTTTGCAAGCTCATCCCATGCAAGGCTTGCAGCTTCAATAAGCTCTTTCTTAGGAATCTCAGTGAATTCCTTAAGAAGAGATGAAGTAATAGTATCAAGTGAAGTAAAGGCCATGAAAGGATTTCTGAGTTTGGCCTTACCTGTTGTTATAGCTTCAACATTATTCTTAATATTCTCAGAATAAGATGTAACGATAGGACAGTTGTAATGGTTAGTTGCGCCCTTTACTTCTTCACGCTCGTAGAAAAGACCAGGATAGAATATGAAATCAACACCCTTGTGAATGAGCCATTCTACGTGACCATGACTTATCTTGGCTGGATAGCACTCTGATTCTGAAGGAATGGATTCGATACCCATCTCATAGATCTGATGTGAAGATCTTGGAGACAGAACAACCTTATAACCAAGTTTGGTAAAAAATGTATGCCAGAAAGGATAGTTCTCGTACATATTAAGAACTCTCGGAATTCCGACTGTTCCTCTAGTGACTTCTGAGTCAGGAAGTGGCTTATAACCAAATACTCTCTTATATTTCCAGTCAAAAAGGTTTGGAATACCATCAGCATTCTTGACTTTACCAAGACCTCTTTCACAGCGGTTACCTGAAATATGCTGTCTTCCACCTGTAAACTTGTTAACAGTAAGACGGCAGTGGTTGGTACATCCCTGACAAGTAGCCATGGATGTTGAATACTCAAGATTATTGATCTGATCAATAGTAAGCATGGATGTTTCGTAAGAAGTATCCTGCATGAATCTGTTTCTTGCGATAAGAGCTGCACCAAAAGCACCCATGATACCAGCGATATCAGGACGGATAACCTCAGCACCTGCAATCTTTTCGAAGGCACGAAGAACAGCATCGTTGTAGAAGGTTCCACCCTGTACTACGATGTTCTTACCAAGCTCTTTGGCATCGGAAACCTTTATAACCTTAAACAGAGCATTTTTGATAACAGAATAAGCAAGACCTGATGAGATATCATCAACACCTGCACCTTCCTTCTGTGCCTGCTTAACCTTGGAATTCATAAATACAGTACAACGAGTACCAAGATCAATAGGATGCTTTGCAAAAAGAGCTTCCTTGGCAAAGTCCTGAACACTGTAATTAAGTGACTTGGCGAAAGTCTCAATAAAGGATCCGCATCCTGAAGAACAAGCCTCGTTGAGCTGAACAGAGTCAACAGCCTTATTCTTTATGCGGATGCATTTCATATCCTGACCACCTATATCAAGGATACAGTCTACATTAGGATCAAAGAATGCAGCAGCATTGTAGTGAGCAATAGTTTCAACTTCACCATCATCAAGCTGGAAAGCTGACTTCATAAGGGATTCGCCATAACCCGTAGAGCATGAACGGGCGATACGTACACCTTCCGGCATAAGCTTGTAGATTTCCTGCAGGGAGCTGATAGCAGTCTGAAGAGGAGATCCGTTATTGCTTGAATAGAAGGAATAGAGAAGATCACCATTTTCTGATACAAGCGCACACTTAGTAGTAGTAGAACCTGCATCAATTCCAAGAAAGGCGTTACCCTTGTAATTATCAAGATGAGAAGTCTTTACCTTGTACTGGTCCTGACGTTTCTTGAAGGCATCATAATCTTCCTTTGTTGGGAAAAGAGGATCCATACGGGCAACCTCGAATTCCATGTGAATCTTTTTGGAAAGCTTTGAAACCATCTCGTTCATATCATAAGAGATATTGTCGTCAGCATTCATAGCACTTCCCATAGCAGCAAAAAGATGAGAATTATCAACATCTATAGTATGCTCATCATCAAGCTTGAGAGTTCTTATGAAAGCAGTTTTAAGCTCAGACTGGAAGTGAAGAGGGCCGCCAAGAAATGCGACATGACCTCTTATAGGTTTACCACAGGCAAGACCTGAAATTGTCTGGTTTACGACAGCCTGATAAATAGATGCTGCAAGATCTTCCTTAGTAGCACCATCGTTAATAAGAGGCTGGATATCAGTCTTTGCAAATACACCGCATCTTGCGGCAATTGTATATAGAGAATTGTAATTTTTGGCATACTCATTAAGACCGGCTGCATCTGTCTGAAGAAGAGATGCCATCTGGTCTATGAATGAACCTGTACCACCTGCGCAGATACCGTTCATACGCTGCTCAACATTACCGTCCTCGAAATAAATGATCTTGGCATCTTCGCCGCCAAGTTCTATAGCAACGTCAGTTTTGGGTGCAATTTCCTTAAGAGCTGTTGAAACTGCAACAACTTCCTGGACAAAAGGAACTCCAAGATGCTTGGCAAGATTAAGGCCGCCTGATCCTGTGATAACAGGATGGATAGTTACGTTGCCAACCTTAGCCTGTGCTTCCTTTACAAGCTCTGCCAGGGTCTCACGTATATTAGCGTAGTGCCTTTTATAGTCAGCAAAAATAAGTTCATGAGATGGATCAAGAAGTGCAACCTTTACAGTTGTTGATCCTACGTCAATGCCAAGTGTGTAGTCTTTTG
>NZ_JAILQF010000372.1 GCF_024699075.1 Butyrivibrio sp. | reverse complement strand
AGAACCGAACATTTCCATCTTCTCTTTAACTGTAGCCTTGATAGCTTCGAAGCCAGGAGCAAGAAGTTTTCTAGGATCGAATCCCTTACCTTCAAGATCCTTACCAGCCTCTACATACTTTCTTGTAGCTTCAGCGAAAGCAAGCTGGCACTCTGTGTTAACGTTAACCTTTGAAACACCAAGAGTGATAGCTTTCTTAACCATATCTGCAGGGATTCCTGTACCACCGTGAAGTACGAGTGGAAGCTCGCCTGTGAGCTGCTGGATAGAATCAAGTGTATCGAATGAAAGGCCTTCCCAGTTTTCAGGATATTTGCCGTGGATGTTACCGATACCAGCTGCAAGGAAGTCAACACCAAGATCAGCGATCTGTTTGCATTCCTTAGGATCAGCGCACTCACCCTTACCGATTACGCCATCTTCTTCTCCGCCGATAGCACCAACTTCAGCCTCGATTGAAAGGCCTCTGTCGTGAGCTGCCTTAACGAGTTCCTTGGTCTTCTCAATGTTCTCAGCGATCGGATAGTGTGAACCATCGAACATGATTGATGAGAAACCTGCTTCGATGCACTTGTAGCATCCTTCGTATGTACCATGATCAAGGTGAAGAGCTACAGGAACGTCGATATCGAGATCCTTTAAGAGTCCGTTAACCATGTTAACAACAACATGATAACCACCCATGTACTTACCAGCACCTTCAGATACACCAAGAATTACAGGGCTTCTGAGTTCTTTTGCTGTAAGCAGAATAGCCTTAGTCCACTCAAGGTTGTTGATGTTGAAGTGACCTACTGCGTAATGTCCGGCCTTAGCTTTTTTAAGCATGTCAGCTGCATTTACTAACATAATGAAATCCTCCTTCTAAAATAACAGGTTCAAAATTGATTGTGAAAATAATATCACAGTGAAATTATAGCATACCATTAAATAAATGGAAATGTTTTTTGGTAATTGCTAATGGCTTATATATAGATTAATAATATACCAAAAAGCGTTAAAAAACACAAAAATATGTCGTTCGTCCCAAAAAATTGTCATTTCGTCGGAAAAGTGTTTACTTTTATAAACTTTAATATATAATCTAATTACTGTTTGAGGGAGATCGCAAACACGAAAATGGTCAAAGATTTTTTGACTGTCACTAATAATTTTTTTTAGCCATTCGTTGGGAGGAAAATTCAATGTTAAAAAACAAGCTTATCAAATTCGTAACAGCACTTGGTGCAGCAGCAATGATCGTAACAGGCGCAGGATCAGTTACAACTCTTACTTCATACGCAGCAGAGTTCGATCCTACATATTATGCAACAACTTATCCTGATGTTGCAGCAGCTTGCGGAACAGATGCTCAGGCACTTCTCAATCACTATCTTACATACGGACAGAAGGAAGGCCGTAAGCCTTCAGCAACTGCAGCAGCAGGTGAGGCAGTAACTTCTGTAAAGACTACAACAACAACTACAACTACTACAACAGCTACAACAACTTATCATGATTATGCAGCCGGACAGCTCAGCACACTTCGTGCAGCTTCAGGTCTTGGCGCTGTAGCACATGACAAGAATCTTGATTCTATTGCAACTAACATTATGAATACATACATGTCAGGTGGAAATGTTGACGCTCTTTCAAATACAATGACTACACTTTTCTATCAGTATGGTCTTAGCTATACAACAGGTGGATTTGCATGTTGCACTCTTCCTGCAGCATATGCTTCAGGAATTCCTTACGAAACACTTGCTCCAGCAGTAATGAATGCTTATTACAAAAATGCTTTGGATGTACTTGGAGATAGCAGCGTATCAGCTTTTGGTTGCCATATCGCAACAGATGCAGCTGGTAACGTATACTTCGTATTCGTAGTAGCAGGCTGATATTACTTCCTCTAATCTCAGATTTGGGAAATGATATTTTGCTCATATAATCCCTTATTTGCCCCGTCGCTCATGCGGCGGGGTTTTTGTTTGGGCTATGCTGATCTGTCAGCTCATAGTCGCATATTTAGGACTAATGTGATACAATTAAAAATTGCAAAATGACAAATAATGGCACATCAGATATATAGTAGGAGAAGATTTAAATGGAAACAGTTTACAAGACTAAAGGCACATGCTCAACGCAGATAAAGCTTGATATGGACGGTGATATCATAAAGTCTGTTTCATTCACAGGCGGATGCAATGGTAACCTTCAGGGTGTATCAAGACTTGTAGAGGGAATGAAAGCTCAGGATGCTATTTCAAAACTTGAAGGTATAAAGTGTGGTTTCAAGCAGACTTCCTGCCCTGATCAGCTTGCCAAAGCTCTTAGACAAGCAGTAAATGCTTGAGCGCTGTCGGAATTATCCGGTAGTTATTGATGCTGAATATTCTTTTGGCATCTGCATCATATAATAAATTAGAGGTGTTGATTTTGGCTAAGAAAATAGTACTTACAGGTGGTGGAACAGCGGGTCATGTTACCCCCAATTTAGCTCTTTTACCATATCTTAAAGAAAAGGGATATGAGGTTATCTATATTGGATCATATGATGGCATCGAGAAAAAGCTTATTGCTGACTATGGTATCAAGTATTATGGGGTTTCTACAGGTAAATTCCGCAGATATTTTGATGCCAAAAATTTCTCAGATCCTTTCAGGGTTATCAAAGGATTTTCAGAGGCCAGAAAGATCATTAAGAAGGAGAAGCCGGATGTCCTTTTTTCCAAGGGCGGATTTGTAAGCGTACCTGTAGTTAATGCTGCAGCAAAGCTTGGCGTTCCGTGTATACTTCATGAATCAGACCTTACTCCGGGTCTTGCCAACAAGCTCTGTGTACATTCCGCAAGGAAGATATGCTGTAACTTCCCGGAGACAATGGAGTATCTTCCTAAGGATAAGACTGTTCTTACCGGTACACCTATCCGTGATGAGCTTATGACAGGTAAGGCTCTTGAAGGTAAGAAGCTTTGCGGATTTACAGATTCAAAGCCTGTTCTTATGGTGATTGGCGGAAGCCTTGGTGCGCAGTCTGTTAATGAAGTGGTACGTGAAGCGCTTCCCAAGATACTTCCTTATTTTAATGTGATACATATCTGCGGCAAGGACAAGATGGACAATATGCGTCTGGATATTCCAGGCTATAAGCAGTTTGAATATGTCAAAGCTGAACTTAAAGATCTTTTTGCTCTTGCGGACATCGTAGTATCAAGAGCCGGCGCCAACTCTATTTGTGAGCTTCTTGCTCTTCATAAGCCCAATCTTCTGATTCCGCTTTCAAGCAAGAACTCAAGAGGAGATCAGGTGTTAAATGCAAAGTCATTTGAGCAGCAGGGCTTTTCAGAGGTTATCTTAAGTGAGGACCTTGATGAAGATATACTTGTCGAGAAGATTCATGAGATATATGAGAACAGAGACCAGTATATGGCTAGAATGACAGGTTCAGGTCAGAGGAATGCAACTAATACGATCATGTCTCTTATCGAGGAAGCTGCAGGTAAGTAAGTCATAAAACATCATAAATAATATAGCAGGAGGGCTATATGGGGGCATATTTATTCGCGCATTTTAAAGAAAAGACAACACCTGACGGAGAGCAGGTATACTTCGGATTATCCAAAGACGGCTATACGTGGGAGAGCGTTAACGGCGGCGAACCTGTTCTTTGGTCCAAAATGGGAGATGAAGGTGTAAGGGATTTTTGCATAGCAAGAACCAGGGACAACAAGTTCGTGATCCTTGCAACTGACCTCTCTCTTGCCAATCACTTTAATGGCAAGTATGAAGGCAGCTGGGATGTAGTCAACCAGAAGGGAAGCCCTTATCTGTCACTTTGGAAGTCAGATGACCTAATTAACTGGTCAGAACAAAAGCTTGTAAGAGTTGTTGATGATACATTTGGATGTGCGTGGGCTCCTGATATCATCTTCGATGAAGACAAGGACCAGTACATGGTTCACTGGTCTTCTGTCAAAAAGGGTGATAAGGACCGCAGAATGGCTATTTACTGTGCCTGGACATCTGATTTTGAGACTTATTCAAAACCTCAGCTTTTTGCAAGAAGAGAGGGAACTCAGATAATCGATTCCAACATTGTATATGATAAGGGCTGGTATTACCGCTTTATCAAATGGAATACAGGAGAAGGCCATATCTATCTTGAGAGATCAAAGAGTCTTGAAATAAAGAATGAGAGCGGACTTGCAGAAGATAATGGCTGGGAGAACATGCCTGCTTTTGACAAGGAGATGTTAAAACTTGAAAAAGGTCAGTACGAAGCTCCTACATGCTTTAAGATGGCTGATGGCAAGTGGTGCGTAATGCTCGACTTCTATGGAACTCCTATTAAGGAGGAGCAGGGCTATGTACCTTTTGTTGCTGATGATATTGCAACAGGCTGCTTTGTAAGAAGTGATCAAAAGTTTTCTTTCCCTTATGGATTTAAGCACGGAACAGTAATGCCTATAACTGATGAGGAGTACGAGCGTATTAAGAATCATTATTCCAGATAAAGAGTGGTTAATCCTTTATAATTAGATAGCCAGAAAACCCATTACCTTTAGGTGATGGGTTTTCTGGCTGCCTTTATTATTAGTATTTTACTTTTGATCCGTACCTGATCATTATAGTACGAACTATTAAGCTTTTGATTTGTACCTGATCATTATAATTCGTACCTGATCATTATAATACGAACTATTAAGCTTTAAATCTGTATCCAACGCCCCAGATTGTTTCTATATACTGAGGATTAGAGGTATCAAGTTCTACCTTTTCACGGATCTTCTTGATATGAACTGTTACGGTCGCGATATCACCTACAGAGTCCATATTCCAGATCTTTCTGAAGAGTTCTTCCTTGGTATATACGTGATTGGGATTTTCTGCAAGGAAGGTAAGAAGATCGAATTCCTTGGTTGTAAAGCTCTTCTCTTCGCCGTCAATGTATACTCTTCTTGCAGTCTTGTCTATCTTAAGACCTCTTATCTCTATGACATCATTCTTGGTAGTGCCTGATCCTACAAGGCGGTCGTATCTTGAAAGGTGGGCCTTAACACGTGCTACAAGCTCTGAAGGGGAGAAGGGCTTTGTGATATAGTCATCTGCTCCTAGACCAAGACCTCTTATCTTGTCTATATCATCCTTCTTGGCTGATACCATAAGGATTGGCATATCCTTCTTTTCACGAATATGCTTGCAGACCTCAAATCCGTCCATGCCCGGGAGCATGAGATCGAGAATTACAAGGTCATAATCTTCAGAAAGGGCTTTCTGAAGGCCTACATCTCCTCTGTTTGCTATTTCAACTTCAAAGTCGGAAAGTTCCAG
Organism: Butyrivibrio sp.; assembly: GCF_024699075.1. The sequence goes on along the minus strand of NZ_JAILQF010000372.1, from coordinate 7,803 downwards.
ATAATCCTTTTCAAGATCAGCGATTGCTTCTTCATCTTCAACTATCAGTATTTTGCTCATCATATCCTCCTGTTGCTGGTTCTGAGTATTTACGAAGTACGAAATGCATTGTCGTACCTTCACCTTCATGACTGGTCGCCCAAATGTAACCGCCATGATCCTCTATTATCTTTTTGACTATAGAAAGACCGATACCGCTTCCCTGGTGTTTGGAATTGCGAGATGAATCGGTTCTGTAGAAACGTTCGAATATATTGGCAAGGTCCTTCTGGGCTATGCCTCGGCCGTTATCTTCAACTTCGATCCTTATGGAATCAACTTCATCAAGGATCCTTATATCAATCTGGCCATTGCCATCTGTTCTGTCCATATATTTGACAGAGTTGGAAACTATATTGTTGATGACACGCTTTAGCTGTTCAGGATCTGCTATTACTATTGTATCAGGTGTTGTCAGATTAGAATAGTTGAGCTTGATGCCTCTGCCTTCCATATCCATTCCAACTTCCTCTACGCAGTCTCCAAAATAGTCTGCGACATTGAGTTTCCTGAAGTTATAAGGAATCCTGTTATTATCAATTGATGAATACAGTGTCAGCTCATTGATAAGATTATTCATATCAATAGCTTTATTATATATTGTTTTGAGATACTTTTGCTGCTTTTCAGGAGTTGTTGCAACGCCTTCCATAAGACCTTCTGCATAGCCTCTAATAGTGGTAATAGGTGTCTTGAGATCGTGGGAGATGTTACGGATAAGCTCCTTGTTTTGCTGCTCGTGTTCTATCTTCTCCTGGGCGGATTCCTTGAGGCGAAGTCTCATGTCTTCGTAGTTGCGGTACATTTCCCCAAATTCGCCCTTTTCGGTTGAGTCGTTGAGTCTGTAATCGAAGTTGCCGTCCTTGATCTTCTGCATTGCTATATTGAGCTCGCCAACCGGCTTAAATATGCCATTTCTTGTCCATGCAGTAAGGATTATAGAAGTAAGTAGTAATATAAAGCACATGGAGAAGAACAAATATTTGAAAAATCTTGGAGCTATCAAGGTCTGAGAAGTAAATACAAGGAACAAAGATCCTGTTGTTCCATCAGATAAAGTGAAGTCATACTGCCTTATCAGTTTCTTCTCATCATTGTACAAAAATCCGCTAAGATGATCAGTTTCGCTTCCGTATTCAGGTAATATTAAGGTTAGATCGTTATCATCATTAGTAGAACCATTATAACTGATAGTATCACTACCTTGTCTCACGATCACATATCCGCCTTCAATAAGAAGCTGTTCGTTGATCTTATCGAGGTAGGATTTGTCTAAAATAATATCAGGATTATTCGTAGTATCAGCATTTAGCTGCTCGAAGATGTTGTCAGCTATCTTGGTATACCTGGTATTATCTGAGATAAGATTTCTTGTATTACCTTCGTTCATTAAACCGCCAATGACAAGAAAAGCCATGGTGGTAAGAAACAAAGGCAGCAGTACCATAGTTATTGCACTTATTGTAAGCTTTGTTTTTAAACGCATATTAAAGCTATCCTTTCATATAATATAAGTATAACATTTTAATTATATTGTGGTAACTTATCACTCTGAACAATCCGTGAAATGATAATAAAATACTTATAAAAAGATTTTTATTGATTTGGAAGTAGGAAAAAATGTTTTTGCAGGGTCATAAAACCCTTTATTTTCGGGCTTTTGGGAGACTCAAAAAACAAATGTAACAATTTTGAAATATTTACTAGACAAACTATTTCAAATGTTGTAATATAGTTGTCGTAGGCAAGAGGAAACGACAAGAAACGTTGAAAATACTCAATTTGCTAAAGTATATTAAATAATATCAAGAAAGATACTTTTTTAATAAAAATGTAATAGTATATTATTAGTATACATTAAACCAACAGGGTATACATTCGGATTTTACCCGATCCGAATTTTACCATATATCATCCCTATGTAATCTGTGACAAGGCAGCAAGTTAAGGCATCATGGAAGAAGACACGACTTCTTATGCATCGCATACTTTGGTCTTCTAACGACATCTTTAGGATATGACAACTACTGGTTATGTTACAGTTACAACACCAATCACTTAACCCCTAACGAAGAGCGGCATCGATGTTACCCCATCGGTGCCGTTCGCTATTGTCTGTAATAATTCAGTTTGAGATTCTGTGGCAGAAATTTTGTATAAGTGTAGCTGTGCCTTCAGGATCCTTAAGAGGATTTTGAAGTGACAGAGTTTCCACAACATTATTGCCTTTTAGTGCATCTTCAAGCTTTAGGAGCATTTTATCAGCATTGCCACTTGCAGAAGATGCTATAAGATAGATTCGTCTTCCCTGGATCTTGTTGTCACGAAGGAATGCACCTATAGAAGGAGTATAAGTGCCGGCCCATACAGGTGAAGCTATGATAAGCTGGTCGTAATCACTTAAGTTGTGATCGAGCGCTTTAAGATTGGGAAGCTTATTAAAAAGAGCACTGTGACCGCCAGCAAGGAACTTGCCAAGTCCTTTTCTGGGCGGCTCTGAATCAGGTATAAGACGCTCAAGATCAAGGTCAAGGTATTCTTTGGCCTTTTCTGCTATATATTCAACATTCCCCTCAAATGAATAATAAACCATCAAAGTTTTATTGCTGTTTTCACCCATAATAACCTCGATCTTAGCGGCGATGCCGCCACTATAGATTTAATCGTCCCCTACGGTGTTTATATTAGAAATATAGAATTTAAATAAAGCGTAAAACTATAATATACGAAAACAATAATATATACAACTCATGTTTGTGTAACAATATTTAACCATTTATAAATATTTACTTTAAACTTAGAACAGGAAAAAATATATCTAAAAGATTTACCTTTATATAATTGATATCTTTTCCTGAGCTTAAGTATATAGCTTTTAATATCCTCCGTAGAAGGGGGATCTCATGTGCTTTTCGTAGCATTCGTTGCAGATATTATATGGTGAGTTCCACTTGATCTGCCTGCCGCAGCTTCTGCATTTTCTCTTTATGAGTTCCTGCTTGGATAATACCTCCATGATCTTGACTGCAATATAAGATCTTGCTTCGCTTACTTCATCATATTCTTCCGGCATTCCAAAGCGGTTTAGATAGTAGCACAGAAGATCACATACCTGATAATTCTCCTCAAGAAAAGAGAGGTCTTCGGCATTGTAGGTTGTCTTTGATATTTCAGGGATAAAGCGCCTGTAATCAAATATTTCATTGGCAATCTCGCAGTCGGCCATTTCTTCCCATATACTAAAAAGATTAATATTATCCTCATCAAAGGGCATGGTGATGAACTTGTAGATGAGCTCTTTATCATCAGTCTTCTGCTCGAGGAAGCGGCACAATTTGATCTCAACAGACAGATCTGTCTGGTTGAAGGCATCATTACTTTGCTGTATGCTTCCCCATCTTGTGAAGATATCGGAAAGGCTGCCTTCAAGCCCCAGCAAAGACTCGGGGAATGGAAGCGCTACCTTTTCTATTGGTTCAGGCGCAGTTTTAAAAGCGTTCCTGATAAGATTTTTACGGAACTCTGCATTAATATAACCTATATCATAAAGGCCCCGTCTTCCGGCTCTTCCACCTATCTGAAGTATCTCTTCCGTGCGAAGCGGGCGCTTGGTCATTCCGTCAAACTTTTCGGACTCAAGAAATACTACTCTTCTGATGGGCAGATTCATACCCATTCCGATGGCATCTGTAGCAACGACTACGCTTGTCTCTCCATCTGTGAACTTGCGCACTTCTTCCTTACGAACGTCGTAAGGGAGGGCACCGTAGATGATGCTGCAGGAGATGCCTATTCCCTGAAGCTCAGCTGCACATGCAAGTACATTTCTTTTGGAAAAAACTATAAGAGCATCCTTACTCTGTACATCATCAGGGAAGGAGAAATGTCCTTTCTCCACAACAAGCTGTGTAGATCTTTCGTGGGTTATGACTTCATAGGTATCGCCACAGTCTTCTATGAGTTTTATTGCTATGTCTTTGGCTTCAACTGCGCCGCATAGGTGGACTTCGTCTGCGCATACGCCAAGGATAGCGGCTGTCCACATGCGGCCGCGCTGCCTGTCAGCTATCATCTGTATCTCGTCGATGACGGCCACGTTATAATGCTTTGTGCTATCAAGCATCTCTATGGTAGAAGCCTGGTGACTTTTAACTTCAGGAGCTATATCTTCTTCGCCTGTCTTCATACGGCATGGAATGCCGTCAGCTGTAAGCTTTTCGTATACTTCGTGTGCAAGAAGGCGAAGTGGTCCAAGATATATTCCGGCAGCAGCTCTTTCAAGAGCCTTTATGGAATCGTAGGTTTTACCTGAGTTTGTAGGGCCTATATGAAGGATGAAGTGTCTTTTCATCCTTCTTGCAGACGGGTAAAGGTCAGGATAGTAATCGGGTATTTCTTTTAGTATATTAGCTGTAAGAAGCTGGGCAGCAGACTCTTCCTGTCTCATATTCTGCTCAAAGTCATGATAGCGCGGATTTAATAGAAGAAGGCTCCTTATATCACTTATAGTATAGGATGCGCTTATCATGTTAAAACAAGGATCCATGACTCTGTTGTAGACGCGGGCTTTGATGAGCTTTCTGATGCGGCGTGACTGCTTTGGCGTCTGGCAGGAATCCAGATATTTCCTGACAGCTTCTGAGGATTCTATGACCTTGTCTTCCATCAGCTGATAGAGGGTATAGCGTAGCTGCCTGTTTAAAAGTATTATCATACTCTTTTTCTCGAGCTGTTCGAGAAATACGGAGTAGTTATCGCTCGATACAGGTGTTTCTGACTTAAAATAGGTAATTTTGCTTGTCTTAAAATAGTTTTCAAGCTCTGCTTTTAAGTCTTTTAAGAGATCTTCATCCTGCAGGATTATTTCAGCAGGGTCCATTTTCTCTACATAGGATACGGCTTTTCCAAAGAGTTCTTTTTCTACGAGCTGGTCAGGAGTGCCTGTCTTCTTCTTTTTCTTGTGGCGTCTTTTTTTATTAGAAACAGGAGAGCTATTGGAAGCAGGAGAGCTATTGGAAGTTGAAGGCGATGTACTTTCAAGAGATTCACTGTCATTTGCTTTAGCTTGTTTTTCTATGCTGTCATTTTTTTCATTATCGGAGGCCTGTACCAGGACCTTATCAAGAGTTTTATTGTCGGAGCTGCTTCGTATTTTTTTCATAAAAAAAACCTCATACGGGTATAAATTCAGTTTAGAAAGGCTTTGATAGTGCCATATATGCAGTATGCAAAGAAGAACATAAAGCCAAGATTTATAAAGGCTGTTTTAAACCGGCTGCCCTTGGGAAGCTCCATTGGTGCTGGGTGAAGGCGGAATTTCTTTGTGCTGATAAATATGATCCATAAGATTATTCCTGCTATGAACATACCAAGTTCAATAAATATATATATAAAGTATATTGAAATGCTGATAAGTTCACTGTTAGTCAGGACATCCTGCAGATTGGCAGCGTTTTCCGATATCTTGTTAAGAAGATCTTCGTTTATAAATTCAGCCATTTTAAGAGGTATCACTGATCCCCAGAAATTAAAGGCTATATGAAGGATGATGCTGTATCTTATGCGGCCTGTACGGGTATAGATGTAGCCAAGCAGAAGTCCAAGCGCAGATGCATAGAAGAGCTGATACACATTGGTATGGAAGAGGCCAAAGCATAGTGCAGAGAATATTATTGAAAGCGCTTCGCCAAATTGTCTTGTTCTGTCGATTATCAGCTTTCTGAAAATGGTCTCTTCAACAATTGGTCCAAGTATGACAACTGTGAGTATCTGCCAGATATTAACATCAGATACTATATCATTTAGGGGGTTGGTTGCTGAGCCGTCTGAAAGTACAGCTGCAAGTACAATGCTTAAATAGTTAAGGATGAGAGTAACAGGGACCATCATCACGAAGTAAGATATAAGACTGCCAAAAGAAAGCTTCTCATCTCTTGGAGGAGCTTTTGGTACAAGCTTAAATGAAAGTATGCAAAGGGGGAAGGCTATGCAATACATTGGTATCAGAATAAGTATGTAATTAAGCCAGCTTGCATCGATTATCTGTGGATAATGATTTGCAATAGCAGCAAGTATATATATAAACAGAGTCTGAATGGCAATTGCAATGATTCCGAAGGCAAAAAGGCAAAAAGATACTGCAGAGAAGTTGTAGCGTCCTCTGCTTATTCTCACTTCATCCGGAATATATGGTGTTTCTAAATTGTAATCGTTCATGAAAACCTCATAATCATATTAAAGTTGTTTACTTCACTACATTTTAGCATTAATGCGCTTATGCTGCGATGGCGTAAGGCCGTATACAGAAGATATCATGGCATCAAGCTCTTCATACAAAGGGCTTACTTCTATGTCATTTGGGGACCCTTTATCTATATCTTTATATATAGAAGGGGCCTTTTGGATGATTCTGTCTGCAAGTGATACGATCCTGTCCTGCTCATTTTTGGTTACAAGAGGGATAGGGATCTGCTCAAGATGAGATCTAAGGACTTTGACCGAGTTAAAGCTCTTCTTATAGTAGAACCTTGCGCAGGATGAGTTTAGAATGGCCATTATATATTTGATGCTAAGCCCTGGTATTCTTGGGATAAGTATATTGCAGCTGTTAAGCGATAAGAGCCCTTCATTGTCATATGCAAATATAAGGTCATTACTTATAAAGCGGTAAAAGAGCTTTTCATCTGCCCTGTATATGCTTTTTGGAGCAACCTGCTGGAAGCTTTCGGGCTTATATACGATATATCTGCCTGGTTTTGAAATATAATATCTTGATATATCGCTTCCTTTAAGGATTATCTCGGCTTGCCTTGAAGGAGTCTCTTTAATATACCTGTCATTATCACCTGTGACTATACCAAGAGCAAAGGTGGCATTATCTTTTAGATAAGTACAGCGCTTTAAAGATGACATGGCTTCAAGTATGGCATATTCCTCATCATCAGTATAAAAGCTTAGTTTGTCGCTGTTTACTTTTCTGTTTGTACCTATTACCAAAGGCATTTTCGGTGTATCTTTATCTGGGGACATTGTAAGATTATCAACTATCAATCCCTTAGTCTCGAGCATCCTGCCTGTCTTTAGAAGCTGTAGTATGACACAAGGGCAGGCAACTTTATGAAACACATTACCAAGATATGCAAGATATGTAATATTGCAATTTGATATGATGATCTCCCTTAAAGCATTGTGAAGCTTTACCGTAAGTGAAGCTTCCGGAAGCACAAAGGAAAGACGGCCATTTTCTTTAAGACAGGATATGGCCTTTTCTGTAAATATGTCATAGGATTCGGTGCCTTTGCCCTTTGCTGTCTTATAGAGGCTTTTGTAGAGCTTTTTATCTTCCATGCTAAAATCAAATCCCCACGGAGGATTGCCTATTATGATGTCAGGTTCCATATCTTTTGGGGCAAAAATATCTGAAAGCTCTGATTTAAGGAAATTAGCACATCTAACATTCTTTTTGAATTCGTTTGCGTATTCGGGGCCGTATTTGAGCGCAAGATTGATCCTTGCAAGGCATACGCAGACAGGGTCTATGTCGCAGCCATATATGTTACAAGGACTTATGAGATCAGGCATCTGTATAAGGAAATTGCCGCTTCCGCAGCATGGATCAAGGACTTGGATGCTGCAAGGATCTTTTTTATCTGTAATAGACTTTGATGAAGAGTTAGTATATTTTAAATTCTCTACGGATTTAATGACTATATCTGTAGGCGTGTAGTAGGATCCGGCATTCTTCCTGCTTCCAAGGTCTCTTAG
>NZ_JAILQF010000295.1 GCF_024699075.1 Butyrivibrio sp. | reverse complement strand
AAGGTCGAGAGATACAGAGCCTTAATTTTGATTCAAGATTTCTAATGTTTACGAATAAGTCATAGCTTGGCATAGTCCCTTATCCGCAAATTTTCATTCACAGCGCTCTGGTATCGTCTAATCTACGGATAAGCTATATTGCTACAAGTCCTCTTATCCGTAGAACCATTTATATTTGAGGTCAAGAAGGCTCATGTTTACGGATAAACTCTAGCCAGGCAATGCACCTTATCCGCAAATCTTATTTCATGATCTTGAGGAATCGTCTAATTTACGGATAAGCTATATTGCTACAAGACCTCTTATCCGTAAATCTATTTATATTTGAGGCTAGAAGGCTGATCGTTACGGATAAACCCTAGCCTGGCAAAGCCCCTTATCCGCAAATCTTATTTCATAATCTTGAGGAATCGTCTAATTTACGGATAAGCTATCTCTTTACAATTCCTCTTATCCGTAAACATATTTATATTTGAGGTCAAGAAGGCTGATTATTACGGATAAAACCTAGCATGGCAATGAACCTTATCCGCAAATCTTGTTCCATAAGCTTCAGGAATCGACTAATTTACGGATAAGCTATTTCTTTACAATTCCTCTTATCCGTAAACATATTTATATTTGAGGTCAAGAAAGCTCATGCCTACGGATAAACTCTCGCCCAGCAAAGCCACTTATCCGCAATTCTTCATTCACAGCGCTCTGGTATCGACTGATTTACGGATAAGCTACATCATTTCAAATCCTCTTATACTCAAAACTTCTTTCATATAAAAGAAAAACTTGAATTATTTCCCCCAAAAAAGTTATTTACTAATATAAAAAAATAACCATACCTCATCCAAGAAGTATGGTCATTTTCTATTAACTCATCATACACAAACTTCACACATTATAAACAATCTAACATCCTTGCGAATTTGATATCTCGGGCAGTTAATAAAGGATTTTCGAGTTCTTTAAAAATCTTATTTAATTCAAGAGCTTGATAGATGGAATTTTATATTATGTTTGGGGTCCGCATGTCTGAGCGAAGCGAGTTTCGGACCCCAAAATATAAAATTCCAGATATTAAGCCTTGAATTATATGATTTTTAAGATGAGGAAATCCTTTATTAACTGCCCGAGTAAATCAAATCGCAAGGATCGTATCATGCTTTTATGTGTGAAGTTTGAGTATTTATATATATTTACATTGCCTTCGCTCATGCAATCTTGCAATCTTTGCTATCAAGATCAGTTCTTTTATGTATGATGGTTGCACCTGCCTTGCCGTGATTCTTTACGTAGTATAAGGCATAGTCAGCCGAATTAAGATAATCCCAGGCTCTGTTAAGAGGATCAGGAATACGATTTACAATTCCCTGAGATACACTTAACTCACCAAGGCGAAGGTTTATTCCGATCTTTTTGATCTTCTCTCTTATCTTGCCGGCATACTTCATTATCTCTTCATCTGTCATGTCGTAATAGTACACCACAAACTCATCGCCGCCATATCTTGCAACAAATATCTTTTCATTTACAAGTTCCTTGAAGGACTTGCCTATTGCCATCAGGAGCTCATCTCCTTTGGCGTGTCCGTAGTTATCATTTATCTTTTTGAAATAATCGACATCCATCATCTCAACGCCAAGATTCTTTTTTTCCTTATCAGCCATAACAAAAAGTTCATCGATAACGGAATTTAGTTTTGCCCTGTTTGCAAGGCCTGTCAGCGCATCGGTTTCAGCAGCTTCAGTCAAAAACAGGTTTGTGGTTCTTTCTTCTGCAAGCTCAACTTTAAGAGTAAGTGCAGTCATAAAGGATTTTTTAGTATCCTCTTTTTTCATGGAATCATAGACAAAATAGTCATATCCGGCCTTCATCACCTTTTCTACGTCATTAAGCTCTTTGTACATATAAATCTTATACTGGGACATGATCATGTGAAGATTTATAAGCTCTCCATCGACCTTATTTTCATCAATTCGGGCAAAGATCTTTTCAAGCTCTTCATATTCCTTATCCTGGAACATCTTTTTTACAAAATCCACTATCTCGCTATAATAGGTTACAAATTCGTCGCAGGCGTAGAAAGATTCTATACACAGCTTCTTATATTTATCCATCAGTGTCTTTTCACCCATGACACTGTAATAGAACCAGTAGCATATATTGACATCGAACCTGTCTGCATAAGAAGGATTCTTATCTATAATGGCCTTAAGTTTTGAAAAAGTCTCACTGGCCTTTTCATACTCGCCCATTACTATATTCAGCATTGTGATCATGCAGTATTCGCACTGCAAGAGGTCATCCCTGAAGCCTTCATTTTCTATATTCTCGCAGCATTCAAGGCATCTTTGATGATAAGTGGCCGAATCCGTATATGCGTCCATATCCTGACACAGAGATGCCAGATTAGAGCATGATATAGCTTCCTGTAAAAAGAGACCATGCTCTCTTGCAGTATTGACCGCATTCAGATAGTTTTCAAGTGCATATACATATTGTCCCTGAGTCCTATATGTAATCCCAAGCTCATTATATGCGCGGGCTGTAAGCTTGAATTCATCAGTCTTTGAAAGATCATTTATGCTTGATGACAGATAATACAGGGCTTTGAAATAATTATCATACATGCAATAAGCGTCGCCAAGGTATGCATTTGCACAGCTCTTAAGATCCGGATTAGATGAATCCTTTGATATCTCAAAAAGCTCTTTCGCAAGTCTCATGTATTCCTGATTGTCATGCTTTCTTACATGTTCCAACCTGGTAAAATACTCAGTAATTATAGGTCCGTTAATGCTAATTGAATCACCCATATAATTTCCTTTCGTTTATACTTTGCGTTAAGCTTTTGACTCTGGTATGATCTATGAAATTAAGCCTTTCATCCTTGATCGTATGAAAGAAAGATACCACATATATGTCTTTATTAGACTTATTTTCAAAAAAATAGTCTTCTATAGCGTTACTAAATAAGTTTCCGTCATCTCCGATTATTTTTATTACTCTTACTACCCTTTTTTTACCCCTAAGGAAAGCTTTGAGCAGATTTTGTCTGGAAAAAGCTTCCTCTATGTCTTTATGATATTCTATAGGATACAGGTTTTTGACATATTCATATCCTTCATCATATTTCCCGGTTTCCGGAACAAGCTCATCTATATAGTTATTTTTTCTCATTATCTGATATGAATTTTTACTAAGATTAGCATACACGATAAAAGAATATTTCATATAAACTGAATCTACGAGAAGTTGCATCTGCCCTAGAATTCCAAGATTATCGAACGATGTGCTAAGGCTTTTATCAGCACTTTTTCTATTTTTACACAGATCAATAAAATCATCCTGTGGAATTGGTTTTGAGAAAAGAAATCCCTGAATATAATCACAGTCGCAGGTATGAATGAATTTCAGCTGCTCATCAGTCTCAACGCCTTCTATCACTGTCTTTAATTTTAATCTTTTGGCAAAATAAAAGACTGATTCAAGGGCGATTCTTCCTTTTTCAGACTGGCAGTTATCATCAAGAAAAGAGCTGTCTATCTTAAGAATTTTGGCAGGTACGTCTTTAACGAAGGAAAGTGATGAAAGCCCTACTCCAAAATCATCGATTGCTATTGTATACCCGGCCTCTTCTATCCCTCTGGCCCAGTCCAATACTTTGATCCTGTCAACTGATACGTCAGTTTCAGTTATCTCAACCCCTATCAAACTTTTATCAACATCATATTCTTCAACAATTGCATTCAGCTTTTGGATAAAATCCTTATCATATGCATGTTCTCTGCCGAAATTGACGCTGATCCTCAC
>NZ_JAILQF010000291.1 GCF_024699075.1 Butyrivibrio sp. | reverse complement strand
AACAAGCTGCAGTAAGCTGATTCCAAGTGTATTGGTAAGAAGCTTTCTAAAGTCATTATTACTAAAGAATCTGATAAAATTATCAAAGCCTACCCATTCACTTGCCCATAACCCCTTAAATGGACTGTAATCTTTAAAGGCAATAACCAGTCCGCCCATAGGCACATATCTGAATAAGATCATATAGATAATGCCCGGTAGTAACATTAAGTACAGCCACGTATGCTGCTTAAAGTACTTTGCATTGCTGGTCCTGTTGGCTTCAAAAAATTGTCCATCAGCCGTCTTGATCAGCTGCTTTTTTTCTTTTGCCATACTCTCCTCCTTATTAACTTTTATATACGTCTGTCAGATATTGTCGCGAAAACCTGTCGGCAAATCGTTTATATGCATATATTATCTTTGCTAAGGAGTAACATCTATAATCATATTATTTTTGACCAAATATCCCATTTCAAAAGTGGTATTTTTGTATATGTTGCATAAAAAATATCATTTTCTTACGCCTTTTTCTTGGACGAAAAGAAAATGATACTTTTAAAAAAGCAATTATTATTAACAGTTTTTACTTAATAAAAAGAAAGGTAGACGGATTATATTTATAAAAAAGAAGGACAGACTATCTTTTTACAAACATTAAAAAGACAGATCCTTATGCACTGTCAAAAAAGTGTTGATCTATGCTTTACTTACATATATCCGTAGGTGAGCTTACGATATTTGCCAGGTGTAAGTCCTGTTCCCTTACTAAAGAACCTGATAAAGTTCTGGGCATTGGTATATCCAAGTTCACTTGCAACATCGGAAACTGACATGTTGGACTGTAATAACTTCTTGGCTTCTTCTATCTTATATTCTTCCTGATATTCGCTAAATGTCTTACCTCTTTCTGCTTTTAGTATCTTCCATATATAGGTTGGGGTCACATTGAGCTGATCCGCGCATTCATTGAGCGTTATGTTGCCTTTGGACTCTGCAAGCTTTTGCTCAATAGAGGCCATCATCTGGTAGGAATGATCAACAAGGAGATTGCTTCGCTCCTTTATTATCGGATCTATAAGCATCTTCTTCATATTCTTACGAACCTTCTTGACATCGCCTACATCCATGATCTGCTGATAGAGCTTATGAAGTCCTTCGGGGCATACTAAAAGTATATCTATCTTCATATTAATAACTTCTGTTAGGATCGTGTCTATAAGTGTTGCATAATAAACAGAAGCAACTGCCCATTCTCCAACGTTTCTAAGCTGGTCGGTGAAATCATCAAGAAGTCTGTAGCACTGGGCCTTGTCCATAGCTTTTAGGGCGTCGCAGATTTCTTTTTCATATTTTTGTAAATTAATGTCTGCCTTATCAGCTTTGGAGGACTGGATGTAGAAGCAGAGGTCAGCCTCTTTTTCCAAAGTTTGTGAATGCTCTCTGGTATCATCTGTCTCCAGGGTAAGGGCATAGACGCTCTCATGATAAGCTCTTCCTAAATGCCTGTACATTGTGTGAAGTTCGCTGACTCCCATCTGAATATGATAGCCATAGGTATTAAAGGCGAACTCTTTGAATTCTTTATTATAAGAAGATATCTGCTCCATAAGGCTTTCTTCAGTATCATCAGCCATGATGCATACAAGGGAACATGAATCATATATGAGAGGAAGCCAGGTCTTCTTTTTAAGATTCTCGGGAAGGTTTTCCGCCAGGGTAAGGCTTATGGCATCTTCATTGATCTCTTCCTCTTTGTCTATATTTTCGTTCTGACTTAGGATTATAGAAACACAAGCATAGAATTTTCGCTCGGTAAGGCCAAGGACTTTAACATACTCTTCCCATTCATCATTGGCTGAGACGGCGCTTCTAATAAGTCGCATCTCAAAAAGCTCTGCAAGTCTCTCTCTTCTGTTAATGATAGTCTGACTTAAAACTTCTTTATCATTTTTGAGATTAGCAAACTGGCCTGCAAGAAATGTAAGCTCATTACCAGAAACAGAGCATTCATCCGTGTCAGTAACTTCTTTGATAAGCTTATCAACAGGCTTATATAAGGCATGTCTTAAGGATACGAAGCTAAGAACAGAAAGCGCTGTTATCGCTATCATGAATTCGATCATAAGCTTAGATGCAAAGCCAAGGAAGGATCTGTAATCATATGCAACATAGTAGGTCCAGCCAAGGGTTGTAGAGGTACAGCCTGTTACTATCTGATCGTAGCCATCTATGTCCATATCGGAAGCTTTAAATGGCTCTTTGGATGACAATTTCTCAATACACTTATCTGAAAAGCTGCTACTTGTTGAATATATTACATTGCCTTCTGTGTCAAGTACTGCAACAGACTTACCTGATACGCTGATATTATCCCATATCCACTGCTTCCACTCATTCTTGTTGATATTAACAAGTAGAAATCCTTTGGTACTGCAGCTTCCAACAGGAAGATTGAGAACAAAATTAAGACCACTTGTATCAACAGTAAGATGATACTGGGTATTAGTATTCTCTACGTCGGTTCCATCAGCTACATATATCCAGTTACCCCTGTTGGTTTCTTTGGTATTGGCTTCATAGAGGTCTAGTATTTCCTGATCATTTATCATATTACTAAAATCATAGATTCCTCTGGAGCTTATAACTCTGTTATCATCTATGTTTACTATGACATAATTATTTATATAATTAGGATACATAGAATTATTACCAAGAGCTGCGTTTATGGACTTGTACCTGCTATAATCGGAATACTCAAGGCGGTTACCCATAAACCATATAACATCATCATTATCTGCAGAATACAGATAGTACTGGCGCAGATTCTCAAGCTTTTCTTCGATATTGGCAACCATATGCCTGGTCGTCATTGTAGCTTCCTTCTCTGCCATTTCATGATTATTGGAATGCATTAAGATGAATGTGTTTACTACCATAAACACCATGAAGACACCTACAAGAGCACTAATACAAATAGTAATAAAAAGTTTGTAGGACATTTTATCAAAGGCGATCTTGCCTTTAAGAATCCCCGCTTTTTGCATATAACTGCCCCTTCCCCACATTTTTCTCCCCATAAGTATCGTCTACCCCTAAACGATATCTTCCTTATTAAATAATTATTTTACAATAAATATGGAAATTTGTGGTGTTTTTTATAAGAGATTACTAGTCAGTTTCAACCAACTTTTAAATATGATGATTCAAGCTTCAGTTTCCTATTATATCACAATTTCATCATATACTTATGTCTATTTATTCGCTTATAATTAAGGAAACTCTTTTTACAAAAATATCAAATTCAATTAAATGTTATGTTGTATACTGTATAACGTTCATTTATAATGTACGTACGGAGGTAAGGTATTATGAGAAAACATGGAATTATCAAAACTGTAGCACTTATAATGGGCGTTAGCCTCACACTTGCATCCTATGGCTGTGGCGATATTTCTTTGGATGATTCCAAAGATTCAGCCGCAATTGACGAAGGCTCTGAATCTGATGAAGGGGATTATGACAAGCTTATTGAATCTACTGAACCTGCCAGCTCAGATAAGCCTGATAAGATCAAAAAGACTGATGGATCCAAAAAGACTGATGATGACAAAGACTCAGAAGATGAAGACGATGATAAAGATTCAAAAAGTAAAGATGCTGACAAGGATTCAGAAGATGATACTGATGATAACAAGGCTATATACGAGCAGTATCTAAACGATGAACTTGAATTCGAAGACGAACTTTTTTCCCAAAAATATATGTACCTTATAGAAGACTACGAGATCGAGCCTTGTGCCTACTACTATGATGTTGATGAAGACTCTGAACCTGAGCTTTTAATTTCAACATTCTATTATGGCTATGATATTTATGATGTAAGAGATGATGAGCTTGTACTTCTGGATTACGGTGAGGATACAACAACTGTATGTATTCCATTTTATGATGATGAACATACCTATGTTGCGCATTGCGACTTCACCCATCAGGGAAGACAGGTACTGGATCTTATAAGGTATGACGAAGATGGCGAGATTGTTGAGTCCATTTCCCTCTGCGCATATTATCCGGATTCAGAAAATGATTATTATGACGAAGACAGCGAATTCATCTACAACGGCGATTATATAACCATGGAAGAGTATGAAGAGTACTCATCAATGTACCAGGCTGTTCCTGTTGATGATATGGAAGAAGTTGAAATTGATATGTCGCTTTTTGGCTAAAGCAGGGCTCATTCTTCCTAGTGAAATTTAAAAGCTATATATAATAAAACAAGCTCCCATTACCAGCTCTTTTGTAGTACAAGACTTGTACTACAAGACATTACAAGACTGAAATGGGAGCTTTTTATGTATATATGGATCTTACCTGTTATTTATTGCTTTAATTTCATGATACAAGGGATTTTCCTGAACCATTACCTGCAATACACCACAGCCTTTTAATAGTGGCATCTTAAGTCTGTATTTGACCCAAAACAGTGCATATACAAAAAGGCCCAAGAATAATACAAAACACAATTCATATATATGAAGTCTTTGTACCGGATCACTTGATATATTGAACATCATATATACCTGAAGAAGTATTCCGACTATCTGGAATATAGGATAAAATGGTGTCTTAAATGATCTTGGCACTTTTCCCATTTTTCTTCTAAGTATAATTACATTCATATGAGATGTAATATACGAAAGCATCCAGAATAGTGAACATGTAAGTGTCAGAAACGATACCTGCTCTCCTGTTGATATTCCAGAAGCTTCTATAAGAATTGTTAATAGTCCAAGTATCAGAATTACATAATATGGTGCACCTTTACTGTTCTTTTTTTGGAAAAAGGCTGGAAGAAGTTCCATCTTGGCCATTCCGCAACATATCTCAGAAACTGAACATATGATAGAATTCTGAGTACTTACAGCTGCAAATATAGCAACTATTATCATCCAGTATCTGCCCCACTTACCCATCATAGCTACTGCATATAGCACATGCGGAGAAGCTGCTGCCCCAAGATCAGACCACATAGTATAATTCTTAAATCCAAAGACCATTATGATCTGTATAATTCCCATTATAAGTAGTGACAGTACCATACTAAGTGGTACATTCTTCCTGGGATTCTTCATGTCCTTGGCAAGAGGGACTATGAATTCAGCTCCAATAAAGAACCAGAAGGCTGTAGCTGTAAGAGGAAGTACATCAGAGAGGTCAGATGATATAACAGCAGCCTGCTCTACCTGTACTCCGCTTCCTATTCCAAGAGCACCTACAACGCTTAGTACAATAAGTGACAATACCATAAAGCTGGCTACGATTTCCTGTAGTAGTGTAGACATATTCACACCCATAAGATTGACTATAATTAATATTATGGTAATACCTACGCTAAATACTGCTGGCGGAATGCTGTCTCCAGCTATTTCAGCCATTACATTTGCAAACATTGCACCTTCTGCCGGTGCTGCAAATACATTACTAATAAGATACCCGCCTACCATGGTAACTATAGTAATTAAAGGTCCCATTCCTGCAAGAGTATACTGGGCAATACCACCTGTAAGATTAGGCATTATTGCATTAAGCTCTGCAATTGACAGCACAGCCATCATATTGGCAATACATGCTATAACTATTGCTATCACAAACGGCGTTCCAACTGTACTCGATCCACTTGCTGATGAAATAAAGCAACTGGTTGCGATCAGCATACCTACGCCCGTTGAAACAGCTCCAAATATCCCAATTTTCTTTTCCATAATTACCTCACATTTTAAAGTGGAGCACTTTCAAGTTTTTAATCTATAACTGAAGCCTTAAGGGCATCTCTGCCTTCTTCTCCGGTTCTGACTCTTATAATATTTCTAACATCAGATACAAAAATCTTGCCATCGCCTATATGACCTGTATATAATTCAAGTTTCAAATATTCTATTAATTCATCTACCTTGCTGGATTCACAGATAAAGGTAACTACGCTCTTGGGAAGCAGCTGAATAGCAAGCTTTTCGGGGCTGAGTTCGTATTCAACTTCTGATAGTCCATGCTGTATTCCACATCCAACAACGTTATTATAAATAGTTACACCAGATACTCCTCTTTTCATAAGCTGTTTAACACAGTCTGCGTGACCTAGTTTTTCTGTGAAATTTGCTACCTTATCCATTCCACTCATTATTTCAACTCTGGAAAACTCTGTTGCCATAATTTATTCTCCTCATCCTGCATAACTTCCATACTTAGTAATATCTTCTGCATCACTAACTGCATATTCTTCACATAGAAACCCTTTTACAGTTGTACCATCTATAAGTTCAACATTACCTATTGTCAAAGGTTCTCTTACATTTCCCATAAATAATCCAAGCTTGTCTTTGGAAAGGCTGTACAAATCGACTTCTATGCTCTCTCCCATGCCTTCAGATACATGAACAAGACCTGGTTTTACAGGATCTGTATTCAATTTATATAATTTATAATTTTTAGCTGTTTTAGTGCTCTGTAGATAGTCAGCTCCAAGTTCAACAAGCTGATATTCTAATGAGTAACCTTTTTTGTGAAGGCCGCATACTGCAAGTAGTTCTCTTTCACTTTGAAGAAATCTCTTTGCTGTCTCTGTTACCAGATTTGTATTATCTGCCAGACCAAAAATAGTAATTCCAAATGGAAGGTTTCTGTCTCTTGTATTTTCTGGAACAGCAATTGCCATCAAATTGAGAAGGTTACAATGATTTGTATATAATCCCATTAAACTATTAGTTTCTACCGGATTATCTCTTACTTCATCTCTAGTAAAAGTTCCGCCTGCTGTA
>NZ_JAILQF010000279.1 GCF_024699075.1 Butyrivibrio sp. | reverse complement strand
GTTGAGAGAAATGCCGATGCCATTATCATAGCCCCTGACGATTCTATAGAGCTGGTACCTTATATAGAGGAAGCCTATGCCAGCGATATTCCTATTGTACTTATTGATACCATAGTTAATTCAGAGAAGTATGATATCTGCTATATGACAGAGAATTTTATAGCCGGATATGAAGCCGGAGAAGAGATGATCAATCTTCTCAGGCAAAAAGGCTACTTGGACACCGATTCCGTGACTATTGGAATCATGGTTGGAAGTGCATATTCACAGACAATAACGGAGAGGCTTGCGGGTTTTTTCCAGTACTGGTCAGAAAATGCTCCGGATAGCTGGGTTACACACTCTGACGTAATGAACAGTAATGGTGATATTGAACTGGCTGGTGAACTGATAGAAGAGTATATGAATGCACATCCTGAAGTGGTGGGGCTGTTTGGTACCAACAATGGGCCAACCCAGGCTATGGCATCCTACATAATAGATAATGAAAGAACTGATTTAACAATTATGGGGTTCGACTATTCAGATGAGATGAGAACACTCGTAGAATCAGAAACGTATAGCGCTGCAACAATCTTACAGCGTCAGTATCAGATGGGCTATAGTGGAGTGACTTCAGCTCTTGATCTTATAAACGGTCACACCATGAATGTCAAATATGTTGATACAGGTGTTGTCGTGGTAAGCCATGATACACTTTTGGATGAAGAAGTTGCTGAGGCAATAGCACAATATTAAGGATTGGCTATGGATAATAATAAGAATAGTATCAAAAAAGAAAACAGGATACTTTATATTACTCTGATCCTCTCTCTTTTAGTGTTTGTCATAGCAATAACTATGCTTATCACATACTTTAACAATCTCATGGTAGAGCATGATCAGTACCTGTCAGGCGAAATATGCACTCTGGTGTCTGAGAAGATGAATAATTATATTAATTCTCTGACAGATAGAAGTAAGAAGATAGCTGTAACACTTTCTGCCCAGGATTATTCATCACTAGACGAGGTTTATGAAAAGCTTGCAAGTGATGATGATGTCAGAGAGCAGTATGCAGGCATTGGATTTGTTGACGAAGATGAAAATATCTATGCTACTGAAGAAGAAAAAGTAGATTTTGACAGATGGGATCTTCTTGATTATACACATACGGCTGAGAATGTGACGATGAGCATGCCTTATCGTTCGAATATATATGGTAAAACTGTTTCTACGGTATTTGTAAAGATAAATTATTCCCAAGGTAAGGACGGTTGGTTTTTCATCACATATCTGTTTGAGGATCTTCAAGAGATCGCAAAAACCAATTCTAGCATTACTGACCTTGAAATATGGCTTATGAATGCCGATTCAGCCAATATTATTCAGTGTGTTTCTACAGATGAGCATGCCGTTGGCAGCTGGACTAATGCATATCTTCGTATGCAGAATCTTACTGATGAAGGCTCAAAAGCTACATATATGAACTGGATACAGCAGCTTAGAGAAGGCGTTGATAACATGGGAATCAACTATACCATTGGTTATGACAGTTATTCCCAGTACTGCGATAAGATAGAGAGTGCCAAGGACTGGTATGTTGTTGTAAGGATACCTAACAAAGCCCTATCTTCAACTGTGAGTCAGTTCAGGGACCAGGTTATAAGGTTTACTATTTTACTTCTTATAATAGTAGTCGTTATTATTCTTACCATGTACATTCTTAACAGAAGAGAGAACGATATGCTGGAAAAGATATCGTTACATGATGCACTGACTGGTCTTTTAAACAGAAGAGCTTTTAGCGTATCTTCAGCTGAATGGCTAAAGTCCGGAAAATACAAGGCTTTGTGCTTTATTGACATTGATAACTTCAAAGATGTTAATGATAAACTTGGACATGAAAAAGGTGATGAACTTCTCAAGACCTTTAGTAGCATCTTGTCTGACAATCTTGGAGACAAGGCTGAGATATTCAGGTATGGAGGAGATGAGTTCCTGGCTATGATAGCTATCGAGGATTCTGATGATATTGATCAGATTCTAAAGGAGTCTTTGAACTGTGTTCATAACATAAAACTATCTGGATTTAGCGATGAGCCTGGCAAGCACATGAGCTTTAGTGCAGGACTTGCACAATATCCTTCAGATGCAGAGGATATTGATGAACTGATACGCTGTGCAGACAGAGCGTTATATAGCATTAAAGAAGCAGGAAGAGACGGTTACCGTTGGTATAAGGATTTATAATGATTTGGCCAGACAACCCATTACCTTTAGGTAATGGGTTGTTTCTTGTCATCTTATCAGAAAATATAGATTATAGAATTATTTGTAAATTATCAGTAAATAGGGCGCTTTTTAAGAAATATTAATGAATTGTTATTGAAGCTATTAACGAAATATCGTATAATTTGCATGCGGAGAGGAGTCCTGCCACCTTTGTTGGGTATTATTGTAAAGGAGGTTGTAGTATGTATTTAAGGACGAAAACTATTTTTAAAACTCTCACCGCAGTTCTTATGGCTATGATCATAGCTGCTATTCCACTTGGAAATGTTAATGCAAAGGAGTCGGATTCTGACTTTGAAGAATATACTGTAGTTGATAACGATGAAGTTTGTGTTACGATTACAGGAATAGAAGAAGATGAAGATGCCGGTTATATTCTCGAAGTAAGCATGGTTAATTATTCTGAGGATGTAACATATATGTACTCTGCAGAAAGTGCATCTTTTAACGGAGTATGCGTAGTTCCTTATTTTTATTCTGAAGTAAAACCTGGTAAGAAAGCTAATGAGGACTTTGATTTTTATCTTACGGATGAGGAAAAAGAGCTTATAGGCGAGATTACAGATATCTATATTGTTATGCGCATCTATGATTCAGATGACTGGTCTGCAGATGATGTATATTATGATGGCTTCCACATTTATCCGCAGGGTGAAGAGAACGCAGAGAATGTATACAGGGAAGATGAAGATGGGGATATTATTATAGCTGAAAGTGATGATATAAAAGTTGTCCTTATCGGCACGGAAATGGATGAATATTGGGGTTATGAGCTTAAGGTTTATGTAGTTAACAATACAGATAAGAGAGTTATATTTACAATTGATGATGCATCTATAAATGGCTATATGATAGATTCATACTGGGCTGTTTCGGTGCTTCCTAATTCTCAGGCATTTGATGAGATCACCTTCTATACTGAAGATTTAGAGGACATAGATGTTACTTCTGAAGAGGATATAGAAGATATGGAATTTGCACTCAGCGTTTATGATGCAGATGATTATTCAGCAGACAATATTTATGAAGAGGATATATCTCTTACATATAGTGCAGAAGTATCAGAATAGGGAAATATATAGCTTTTTGATAAGGAGAAATGTTAATCGCGCATTTAATAAGATGATCAGATGATGAATCTGTAGGCTAAAAAATAAGATTATTATCTGTTTATAAAAAGAAATCCGGTATTATTTAATTCTTATTTTCTTTTGCAGAAAGAATATAGAGAATCATAATAATACCGGAATTTCTTTTTGAAATTTTTTAAGTAGACGAGGGTTACAAATTTAACCTCATGCCACGAGTGGCTGATAGTTCGGTGCTGGTGCCATAAGAGGCACCAACTGGTTACTTACTCTACATCGGCAAGAGCTTCAATATCTTCTTCGCCGGTACGGATCTTAACAACCTTACCAACATTATATACGAAGATCTTACCGTCACCGATGTGACCTGTGTAGAGTGCACGCTTAGCAGTTTCTATAACTTTATCTACAGGAATCTTGGCAACTACGATTTCCAGCTTAACCTTAGGAAGAAGTGTTGCATCCATTTCAACACCACGATATCTTTCGCCGGCGCCCTTCTGAATGCCGCATCCCATTACCTGAGTTACTGTCATACCGGTTACACCAAGATCGTTCATAGCTTTTCTGAGCTTGTCATAACGAGAAAGCTTAGCAATGATTACAACCTTATGGATACCGGAATCAGCTTCAGGATAAGTAGGAGCCTTAACAACCTTAACAGATGCATTTTTAAGTGCTTCAGAAGCCTTATCGTATTCCCCGATACCAAGATCTGTATTCTCGTTTGCTTCCATCTCCATTCCAGTTACGTCCATTATTGAAAAACCTGCATATGCAGATGAAAGACCATGTTCTGTAATATCAAGACCTGTAAGTTCCTCTTCTTCAGAAGCTCTGAGTCCGAGAGTGGCTTTGATAACAGTGAATGTAATAAAAATAGTAACTAAAGTCCAGAGGATTGTTGCACACATACCGATGAGCTGGATACCAAGAAGCTTAAAACCGCCACCGTAGAAGAGACCTACCATCTCATTGCCGCTTGCATCTGCAAGTGAGTAACCAGGAACAGAATTAGTTGAGAAAAGACCTACAGCAAGTGTTCCCCAGATACCGTTCATCATGTGAACAGCAACAGCACCAACAGGATCATCAATTCTAAGTACGTTATCAAGAAGCCATACACCAAATACTACAAGAAGGCCTGCTACAAAACCTACTATGATAGAACCAAAAGCATCTACTGTGTCACAAGGAGCTGTAATAGCTACAAGACCTGCAAGTGAAGCGTTAAGACACATTGAAACATCAGGCTTGCCATATTTTATCCATGTGAAGATCATACATACAACAGTTGCAACTGCAGGAGCGATAGTAGTTGTTACGAAGATATCACCAAGCTGCTCAAGTGATGTTGCAGCTGCTCCGTTAAATCCATACCAGCCGAGCCAGAGAATGAAGACACCAAGAGCTCCGATCGGGATGTTATGACCTGGGAAAGCGTTAACTTTAGTGATCTTTCCGTTAGAATCCTTAGTGAACTTACCGATACGAGGACCGAGCATCCATGCACCGATAAGTGCGCAGATACCACCAACCATATGAATACAGTTAGAACCTGCAAAATCATGGAATCCCATCTGAGCGAGCCAGCCGCCGCCCCATGTCCAGTGAGCTTCAACCGGATAGATTATGCCTGAAATAACAGCCGAGTACACACAATAAGAAATGAATTTTGTTCTTTCAGCCATAGCTCCTGAAACGATTGTTGCAGTTGTTGCACAGAATACAAGATTGAATACAAATCCTGACCAGTCAAATTCTGCATAGTTAGTAAAGATATCAAAATTTGGAAGACCTACAAGACCAAAGAGTGCATCTTCTCCAAGGAAAAGACCAAAGCCTATAAGGATGAACATTACAGTTCCGATACAGAAGTCCATGAGGTTCTTCATGATGATGTTGCCGGCATTCTTGGCTCTTGTGAAGCCTGTTTCAACCATTGCAAAGCCTGCCTGCATCCAGAATACAAGTGCGGCACCCGCCAAAAACCAAACCCCAAAAACCTGCGAGTTTATATAAGATAGAATTTCGTCACTCATTTTTTCCTCCCTTTTGAGCTATTGCTCATATAATAAAAGCGCTGGTAGAGATTTAACTCTATCAGCGCCTTTGCTGGTTTTGTCTTGCCGAGTCTTTTTGAGACTGCAAGTCATATATTTTATTTATTCAGAGAACAGAAGATCAGCATATACAGGGAATGGCCAGTACTGTTCATCAACTACTGCTTCAAGTGCATCTGAAGCACTTCTTGCTTCGCTCATATCCTTAAGGATTGTCTTATGAAGATACTTCATAGCCTTGTCAGGATCTGAAGGAACCTTTGCATAGTCAGCTTCAAGCTTACTGCATGCAGCTGCAAGAGCATCTGTAAGAGTAGCAGTATTAGTAGCTGTATTCTTCTCGTATTCTACTACAACGCCAGCTTCTTTAAGAGCAGCGGCTCTCTGGCACAGCTCAGCTGTATAAGCAGATGCTGCAGGAAGGATCTGACGATGGATCATGTCGATCATGGTACGTGCTTCGATCTCGATTGTAGCGTTATAGGTTTCTACGTGAATAGCACCTCTTGCACGAACCTCTTCTTCTGTATATACATTGTTATCTACATACAGGTCGATATTCTTCTTTGAAATATATTCAGGAAGAGCATCAGCTGTAGATACAAGGTTGGAAAGACCTCTCTTTGTAGCTTCCTTAACCCATGAAGCATCATAACCATTTCCATTGAAGATAATTCTCTGATGATCTGTAAAGGTCTTCTTGATAAGCTTCTGAAGATCTGACTGGAAGTTCTTGCTCTTTTCAAGCTTATCTGCAAACTCTTTAAGTTCCTGAGCCATGATTGTGTTAAGTGCGATGTTAGGACCTGAAATTGACTGACCTGAACCAAGCATACGGAACTCAAACTTGTTACCTGTAAATGCCATAGGTGATGTACGGTTTCTATCTGTGTTATCCTGAGGAATTGAAGGAAGTACATCAATACCGATCTGGATTGAATGCTTACCTGATCCCTTATAGGACTTGCCCTGGATGATGCTCTGAACTACTGCATCAAGCTCATCACCAAGGAAA
>NZ_JAILQF010000278.1 GCF_024699075.1 Butyrivibrio sp. | reverse complement strand
GGAATTACTATAATTCCAAGCTCTTCGCCTTCAGCCTGTGTAATACCACTATTTGAGTCTGTAATAATTGCTATTTTAGACATTAAATATACCTCACTTTAATTTTATGTCATAAAAGTCCTTAATTATATTACCTTGCAGCGCAGACACTGTCAAATGGGACGAAATGCCGAAAATTTTTATCATGCAGAATAAGGATGTAACCTACAAAGTCAGATTCGAGTTAATATCCAAAAGGACCTTGTGCAGTGACTCATTTTCGGGTTTAGAGAGCTCAGGATCATCGTTTAAGATATGATCTGCGTCTACAGAAGCCTTCTTGATAAGATCACTGTCTGCATATATGTCGCCAACGCTAAAGAAAAGGTCGCCGCTTTGCCTTATTCCAAACATATCACCTGGGCCCCTTTGGCGAAGGTCTTCTTCAGCGATCTTAAAGCCGTCATTGGATTTACCCAGTATATCAAGACGGGCAGCAGCTTCCTTGGATTCGGACGTATTTAAAAAGATACAATAGCTCTTGTCCTTGCCTCTTCCTACACGGCCCCTTAGCTGATGAAGCTGGGCAAGCCCGAAATGGTCGGAATTTTCTATCATCATGACCGTTGCATTTGGAACATTGATACCAACTTCAATAACAGTTGTCGACACAAGGACATCAATCTCTTTATTGGCGAACTTTTCCATAAGTTCGTCCTTCTCAGAAGCCTTCATACGGCCGTTTAGCATATCAACAGTAATTGATGGTGATAAAACCTTTCTGAGCTTCTCTGTATAGTCAGTGACGTTCTCAACGTCGTTCATCTCGCCTTCTTCTATCATAGGACAGATGACATAGACCTGATGACCGGCCGCAACCTGTTTTTCTATAAATTTATAGGCTGTAGGCCTGTAATCGGGGCCCACTACGCAGTTCTTGATGGGAAGCCTTGAAGCAGGCTTTTCATCAAGGACAGATACATGAAGATCACCGTAAAGTATGATCGCCAGAGTCCTTGGAATAGGCGTGGCACTCATAGCAAGAACATGCGTACTTTCACCCTTTTCTGCAAACCTCTCACGCTGACGAACGCCAAATCTGTGCTGCTCGTCGGTTATGACAAGTGCAAGATTCTTATAGTTTACAGAATCCTGAATAAGAGCATTGGTACCGATACAGACATTGTAGGTGCCATCTTCTATTCCCATGCGATTAAGCTTTTTGTCCTTAGCTTTTAGAGAGCCAATCATAAGAACAGGCCTGAATGGAAGGTCGTATTCTTCCGCCATCCTGCTGATATCTTCAAAATGCTGCCTTGCAAGAACCTCTGTCGGAGCCATCAAAGCGCCCTGATAGCCATTTTCAACCGTTATTAGAAGCGCCAGAAAAGCAAGGATAGTCTTACCTGAACCAACATCACCCTGAATCAGACGATTCATGACCCTAGAGCTCGTAAGATCCGCCTCGATCTCCTTGTAGACCCTCTTCTGAGCATCAGTAAGCTCGTAAGGCAGTTTATTCATAAATGAATCCACAAGCTTTGATTTCTTCATGACAATGCCGCTTACAGATTCTTCTTCAGTAAGCTTTAAAAGTCTTAACCTTAATATGAAAAAAAGAAATTCGTTGTAAGCAAGTCTCCTTCTTGCCTTGTCAAACGTGTTCTTGTCCTTTGGAAAATGAATACTCCTTATAGCATCCCTGTAGTCCATAAGACTGTTATCCGTAATAAGATAGCCAGGAAGCGGATCCTTCATATAAACAGCAGATTCAAGAGCCTGCTGCATGGCTTTTACAACCATATTGTTGGTAAGGCCCTTAACAAGCGGATATACAGGCTGCATGGTTCCCTGAAGAGAAAAATAATCTTCAGGCTGATATATCTTTGGCTGGTTAAAGCAAAAAGTATTACCTTTTCTTGTCACAAGCCCCCTGAATATATAAAAATGTCCCTGCTTTAAAGTACTCCTAAGATAGGGCTGATTAAAATAGGTAACCTTGGCTTTACCAGTAATATCAACTATATCAAAAGTAATAATTGACATATTTCTGATATGTTTTGCATAAATGTTACCTGAAATCTGACACCTTACTGCTACAGTATTACCACTTTTAAGATCAGATACATTTACAACATTTTCAAATGTATCATAGTTCCTTGGATAATACTGAAGAAGGTCTTCAATACGCACTATGCCTGCTTTTTCGAATACTTTTGCAGTTTTATCTCCAATCCCTTTAAGGGAATTCACTGTTTCTTTTAAAGAAGCCTCGTTCATTTTTCCCCTCTTGCTTCAAAATTACTATATTAGTATCATATGTCCGACTACAAGTACTACCAGCAGGCTTAACAGTGTTCCAAGCAGGTAATATTCAGCAAAAGCTTTATCTTCTGTTATCTTATTATATCTG
>NZ_JAILQF010000262.1 GCF_024699075.1 Butyrivibrio sp. | reverse complement strand
TTAAGATACTTTGAAATCTCCCTGACTTTAGGGAGGCAATCTGAATCTTTGGGTACATACGAGTCATAGAAAAAGGATCCGGAGACATATTTCTTGTTGCGGCGGCTGATAAGAGCCTTGACCTTGCCGGAAGATATATCTTCTATTAGAGAATCTGCATATTCTTTGGAAAAAGATGGTTCTGGAGATGACAATACATCTGGCGAGATCTTACCAAGTCTAAGCCAGTTCTTACCCGTAGCTTCTGATATTGAAAGCCTACTGCATAGCTCTTCTAATGTCATAAAACTAAAACCTCTCGTATATTATCCCCTAAAATGTGAAAGAGACAGGTCGCGGGTGCTTTTTGAATTCAAAAAGCCACTGCGCTGTCTCTTCCCTGCGCCTATCCACGAAGAAGCTTTGCCGGCACCTTCGCTGCGCTGCGCCAAAACGGCGCTACTCCTACCGCATTAATGTTAGCTTGAATACATATTATATGTCAACCAAAAATAACTTCAAAATAAGATTGAAATCTGTTAAACTGTATGCGAACAATGAGTAAATTAAGGTGACAAGCGTTCATCTTAAATATATGTCTTAAATCCATGATCGGAGAAAGGATTGTAATGGAAAAAATAGCAAGTTTTACAGTTAATCATTTAGACCTGCTCCCGGGCGTCTATGTTTCAAGACAGGACAAGGTAGGAGTAGAAACAATAACAACTTTTGACCTTAGAATGACAGCTCCTAACAGAGAACCTGTTATGAATACAGCAGAAATGCATACAATAGAGCATCTTGGAGCAACATTTTTAAGAAATGATCCTGAGTACAAGGACAGAGTTATCTATTTTGGACCTATGGGATGCAGAACAGGTTTTTATCTTGTACTTGCCGGTGATCTTACAAGCAAAGAGGTCGCTCCTCTTATCACCAGAATGTATGAATTTATAAGAGACTTTAAGGGAGATATACCGGGAGCAGCTGCAAGAGACTGTGGCAATTATCTTGATCAGAACCTTCCTATGGCTAACTTCCTTGCAAACAGATATCTTGAGAACACTCTTTATAATATTAAAGAAGAGTGTCTGGTGTATCCGGAGTAAACTACGGGCTCTAAATAAGAAATATCTGGTAATCTTATTATGGTTCTTAATACAAGGACATCTAAGGATTATTATCGAGAGAATTTACTTAAGAAAGATTATTATTATAGGTGCAAATATATAGGAGGCATGTAATGTCATATAAGATTGGTATCATAGGTGCAATGGATGTTGAAGTTGCTACCCTTAAAAAAGACATGACTATAAAAAGAACTCTTAGCCGTGCGTCTATGGAATTTTTTGAAGGCACGATCGGAGCTACAGAGGTAGTAGTTGTTAAGAGTGGAGTAGCCAAGGTTAATGCAGGTATATGTGTTCAGATCCTTGTTGATGAGTTCAAGGTAACACATATTATCAATACAGGTGTTGCAGGCTCTATGGATGCAAGGATCAATATAGGAGATATAGTCCTTTCAACAGACGCATGCTATCACGATGTAGATGCTACAATCTTTGGATACAAGAAGGGTGAAGTTCCTCAGCTTGGAAGACGCGAGTTCGTGGCTGACAAGTGGCTCAGAGATAAGGCCAAAGAGGCTATAAAGGCTGCAAATCCTGATCTTGGAATCTTTGAAGGCCGTGTTATAAGCGGAGATCAGTTTATTGGCGGTGGTGTATCCAAGGAGCCATTAAAAGAGTTTGGTGCTTTATGTACTGAGATGGAGGGCGCAGCAATTGCTCAGGCATCATTCCTTAATGATGTACCCTTTGTAATAATAAGAGCCATATCCGATAAAGCTGATGGCTCAGCAGAGGTTGAATATCCGGAATTCGAAGCTAAGGCAGCCAAGGATTGTGCAAGGCTTGTTGAATATATGATGGAGCATCTTGACTGATATAAATACATAGATGAATCTAATTATTAAGACTCCCCACGATCAGATAGATTGTATGGGGAGCCTTTTTAGTTAGATTTACAAATAAGCAAGCGAGAAAGCCCATGGTTTTAACCATGGGAGAATGTCAACCAAGTTCCAATGTCTGTATCGGAAGATAGTCACATACAATTGCATACATATCTTTATTAAGGCCCAGGTTATGGCAGGCTGCGCGTTCGTAGGCGGACAGAAGCTTTGCCATAGAATCCTGGGTTAATTTTTTCTTCCTGTTATAATTGACCATCAGGAACAGGAACATATTCACATGCATGATAGCAGACACAGCAAAATGAACAAAACTATAGTTTTCGTATATTTCTGCGTAGCACTGCTGTACATCATATTGAAGATAGCGAAGGATAGCTTCCATACGGGACGGATCTTCTCTCAAAAACTCTTTTACCATCCTGGTCCATACCTTCTGGCCTTCAATCTCGGTTTTTAGATCAAATTTATGGTGATACCATTCGATTGTTCTGTTGATCATGGAAAAAGGCCTTGAATCCTGAAGGTCAAACTGGGTATTAATAAGTCTGTTAAGAGCCATGATAGGAAGCGGGAAATAAGATCTTCCTGCATCAGGCATGTCATCACTTTTACAAAGCTCATAAAAATATGAAGGCATACCATCTTCTTTAGTAAGCTTCATATCTTTGTGCGCAAGGACAGTATCCTGCGCATACTGGCAATAGGCAAGCAGGGCATGAAGTATACGGTCCATAGTGGCAGGATCAAAGAGAAGCTGTGGTTTGACATTAAGCATTTGGATTATTTCTTTTTGTGAAGTAAGTACGATCTCTTCGAACTGGGGGTCGTCGTTGCTACCATGTCTGTCGCGCTCACATTCTTCGTCGCATTCTATTAGTGCAGGTCTTTGCTGCCTTGCAAGAAGCATCTGACTTACATGTACACACGAAAGGTCCAGATGTTTAGTGGCAAAAGAGCCATAATTTCTGATCTCACGTGGATATTTGCGGCAGATTTCCGGCATATATTCTGTGCCAAGTTTTTTCTGAACATTGCAAAGTCCGTTTATCCCATGAAATATACAGCTGCCGCTGTCGTAGTTGAAGTAGTTCTTGTCAGGGCCTTGAAGACTGAATCGAAGGCATTTGCCCCAGATACCGTCTTTTTCAAGGATCCTTTTTTTGGTTTCATCATCAACTATTATGCGCCAGCCATAGCAGCAGGTCTCAGGACATTCCCCCGCGAGGCATTTGAATTCATCAAAAAGCTCGTTCTTTAAGACTTTCACAATAAAGGTCCTCTTTTTACAGAGATATAGTTCGCTGAATACGAATTTTGAAGGTATATTCATTATATCATTTTTATAAATACAAGTGCCAAGTGCTGTATCATGCAGTAAAATAGTATAAAAACCAAAATTAGGTGCAGTAAAGGTAGTAGTTGGAATAGGACATAACTGATATGGGAATTGCATTTAATGGCAATGTCATTATATTATGTCCATGAATGACTCTGATATAGATATTATAGTAGGTTTTAAGATATGCAGATAATATATGAAGATGACAATATTATAGTGTGCCATAAGGCAGCAGGAGTTGCGACGCAGTCGGCAGATCTTCGCAGTAAAGATATGGTCTCACTTGTTAAGACTCACCTTGTCAGGCAGGCAAGGAAGAATAAGATAAGACTTAAGGGAGAGCCTTATGTCGGACTTATTCACAGACTTGACCA
>NZ_JAILQF010000228.1 GCF_024699075.1 Butyrivibrio sp. | reverse complement strand
TCATTATCAATTCTATTGCTCATAATGAGAAAGGCTGCGAAATAAAAGTATCCTTATCCGATTATGGCAAAGGAAAAGCTAAGCTGACAATATGTGATAATGGGCAAGGCACTAATGAGCAGAAGATAAAGGCATTGAATGGAAAAATAAAAAATACATATCTTCCGGAGCATGGTCTTGGAATCCGTGTTGTAAAGCAGGTGGCAAGAAAATATGGTTTTAAAGTAATGTTTTCTTCTGTGGAGGGGAAATATTTCCTTAGTAAGATAGTATTTTGAAGATGAAATCAACAGGGTCAAAGCCCTCCGGAAAAAATTCCTGTTGGCTACCAGCTCATTCTTACCATATGATTTTCCTTAACTCTTCAGGTAAAACGGCGATGATGGCATCTTTGTTTTTACCTTCAATATAATAAGGCTTTAAATTGTCATATATCTGATAAAACTCATGATATATTTTTTCCGGATAATGATATTTCCCTGTAGTCCTGATACCATATATTTCCTGGATGCTATAAGGCAAGTTGTATAAGGGTTGTCTTGTGATCAACACATAATAATTTGAAGACTTCTGTATCAGTTCTGCAAAGTCCTTGGAATAGATAAACGAATAATCTTCATCGATAAATATTATGCTGTCTTGGTATGCTTCGAGAATAGTCTTCCAAATGCCTGCATCTCCACCAAATACCACGCAAGGAACATCTGACTGTAGGCTGATTCCACTTTCTTTTCCGAATCTGGAATACGTTCCTAAAAGTTCCACAAGAGTAGTCTTGCCCGTGGCACTATCCCCCTGAATGACAGTTATGTTCCTCTTTATATCAAATTCATATTTTAGTCGTTGTGTTTCTACAACAATATGATGCTTATTTTTCATATATAAAATGCTTCTCCAACATCAAACGTATTGTAACGCTACATGCATATAATCTTTAGCATTTGTTACTTTTTTATTTTCATTTAGAATTTTAAAATCAATTTCACCGCAATCATCAAATGGCATATAATACCTGAGGTTAACAGTTACATCTTCCCTTCTGCCTATCTCAGCCAGCCATTTAGCACAATTCTCGCCGCAGCTTGTGGCATTAAAAACAAGATCCGGTCTTTTATATATGCAGATAAGAGTCTGCAAGCCGCCTGAGAGCCTCTCCGGTGGAATCGGCCCCAAAACTTCACTTTCTATCAGCTGTCCGCCTTTATAATGTGACTTGTCTATATCAGCCATCATTTCTTCCACAAAAGGATCTGCCAGCCATTTTTCATCATAATTAAATTTGAACCATGATGGTCCATGCATTACATCTTCTTTTTCACCAAAATATATACTTAGCATATCAGC
Source organism: Butyrivibrio sp. (assembly GCF_024699075.1). The sequence continues at coordinate 6,633 of NZ_JAILQF010000228.1, read as the reverse complement.
TCACCCAATCAAAGAAGTCTCAATAATCTATATATCTTATGTTATTATAGCATTATTTCTGCAATCAGCCATTAGAGAAAATCTGGGGATGACTCACTAAAGTCACGAGAATGCGCCGCCGCAATTTTTAAAATTATATAACATGGACTCATACCGAATACTAAGGCTAGTAACTTTGGGTTCCGGCCCTTCTCACTAGAAAAAACGATCATGGCTGACATCCATCCCCTAAAACCTCCCTTTCATCAGAGAACTTGCAAATATATCCTCATCCCGTGGTATCATTCATATATGCGTTTAATGGAGGTCAGTGACGATTATGAAAAGAAAAATAGTAGTAGCATGTATCCTCGCGCTCACACTTACAGGATGCGTCAATACAGATCTGTCGATGAATGCCGATTCTACTGAGGAAGCAAGCAAGGAGAATGCAGCAGGTGAAGAGAATAGCAAGTCATCAGGTGATCCATCTGATAAAAAAACAGAACAGACTGATGAAGAGGAAGATGAGACTTCCGAAGAGACAGAAGATGAGGCAGAAGAATCTTATTCAGGCGATGGCTATCAGGTAGTAGCATTTGATGAAAACTCCATGAAAGTAACCATGGAGCCATTTGGCGAAGTTGAACTCATACCGCTTATTGATAAGGACGCAGGCAAGTGGTCTTCATTCAAGATAATGCAGGACGATACAGAACTTGCACAGGTGTATTATTCCCGTCATCACTCTCTAAAGGAAGATGATACATATTATGATGAAATCAGTGAAGTTGGAATATGCGACATCAATTTTGATGGTATCTCAGATGTAGTTGTAGTCGGAGATACTCAGGAAGGAGAGATGATCCAGATCTGTACCGGAGAGTACGAGGATTATAGTGATAGTTATAACTATTATAGTACTTTTAGTAAACCTGAAGCTATTGAGGACTATTTTGGAAGTGACTTTTCAGCAGCTGCAACTATAGCTTTTCTAACAGATGGACATCCCGATGGACAGTTCGACTCATATCAGGAAGCATATGAGATGATCGCCAGCAGATACTGCCTAGGCCATGACTATGCAGATTATGAGTATAAACTCATATACTTTGATGATGATGACGTTCCGGAGCTTGTGATCGATTATCCGGGCTACAGTGTCAGCATGTATACCTTCGCAGATGGAAAGCTAATACTCTCGATAGATGACTGGGGCTACGGCGCAGGCGGTAACGGCGGCTACGACTACTATCCCAAAGCGGGTCTTGCAGAAAATTATAATACAGATTATGCTGGAGCAATTCTCTATACCTACTACATGACGATGGATGAAAACTACAAAGTCTCGCTGGCATATTCAGAGAAATACTATAACTATGAGGATAAAGACGGGGACGGAGTGCCTTCAGATGATGAACTTGATGACTGGTCTGAAGATTATGAAGGCAAAACAGAGTATGAGTGCTACACAGGTGAAGACCTGACACAGGACGAGATCGTAGACAGGATCAGTGATCTGGTCAAAGGAACCGGAGATGAGATAGATAGTCTTAGCGGCGATGAAAACCTGATAGAGCTCAATAATGAACTGACAGCACCTAGCTGGAAGGTTTCAAAGCTTGAAGGAGAGGAAAACAGTTTTACTGTAGGCGGAGAGGAATTTGAGCTTTCGGTAAATGTACCCGAGGAGTATTATAAAGAATTCACTCTTTCAAATGGCGACTCCCAGTACCAGGAAAAAATATTATGTAATACTGAAAACATGTTTTTAATAGAAAAAGCAAATGGAAAGAGCTATCTGTACATAAACATATTAGACGAGGGTAACAGCGACACATTGTATGTATTTGATCTGAACAATACCAAGATAAGCGAACCACGCATATATGAAGATTACTCTTTGTTCTATAATGACATCACAGATGCAAACAGTTTTGTACTTCTTAAAACTGAGGATATCTTTGGCAGGTCTGTAGTTAAGAAGACTTTTACAGTTGGATTTGACGGCATGCCTGTTAGCGTTGATAAGTTTGAGTACTACGTAGGCATCGATTCTATCAATCCCGGCAAACCTGTTGGAGAGACAGGTGAGACTATCGTGACCAAAAAGGAGATGACATTAGATTCATCTGACAATATTGACAGTGAGTATTATTGGACCGAAAAAACTATTCCTGCAGGATCAAACCTTACACTGTACAAAACAGATGGAGAGACATATGTCGATCTTATCACCGATGATGGAGTAGGCGTCAGATTTAAGATAGAAGATGGCGTTATATGCGATGAGTATACGGAAGATGACTTCGAGGATGTTCCGGTGTTCGGCTGAGGAAGCGCCATGAACATATTGACATGGCAGAAGGAAATAATTATACTTGGACTTAACTAAATAGCGAATACATATAAACGGTAAAGCCAGAGCAATCTGGTGACACAAAGCTATAGGGACTCTCAGAGTCAGCCAGTTGCATGTAACACGAGTAATGGGCATTGCAGCTGTGCAGTGCCTTTTTTATTACCTTTTGGGAAAAGAGATAGAGGATAAATACATGAGAATAGCAAACTTTAAGATAAACAGAATATTGGCGATGCTCATTATTATAGGACTGATAAGTAGCCTGCCGGGATTAACACTTACCAAAGCCCATGCCAAGAGCGACATACCGGCTTATACAGGAAGTGCATCAGTAGTCCTAAACGGCAATATACCAACCTTCGCAGCTTCCGATATCACCACAGTATCATACGAACAGTATGGAGCATTAGACAGTCTTGGAAGATGTACAACAGCCGTTGCATGCATAGGCCAGGACCTCATGCCTACAGAACCTCGCGAATCGATCGGCACTATAAAACCTACAGGTTGGAATCAGAACAAGTACCCAGGACTCGTTGACTCAGATCCGCCATATCTCTACAATAGATGCCATCTTATAGGCTATCAGCTCACTGGTGAGAATGCTAATGAGAACAACCTTGTCACAGGTACAAGGTACATGAACGTTGATGGTATGCTTCCATATGAAAATATGGTTGCGAATTACATAGAATCAACCGGTAATCACGTTATGTACAGGGTTACACCTGTATTTGAAGGCAATAACCTCTTGTGCACAGGAGTTCAGATTGAAAGCTATTCCGTAGAAGATTCAGGACAGGGAATCTGCTTCAACGTATTCTGCTATAACGTGCAGCCGGGAGTAAATATAAATTATGCAGACGGCAGTAACAGCGCTATAGACGGATATGTGCTTACAACAAATGATAGTTCTGAAGAAGATCTGACCAGAAGCTCTACAGACCAGACCACGCAGCAGTACAATTATGTAGCCAACACCAATACTCATAAATTCCACTATCCGACATGTGATAGTGTTAATGATATGAAGGAATCAAATAAATGGTATTACAGCGGAACAAGAGAAGAGCTCATAGATCAGGGATATGATCCATGTAAACGTTGTAATCCGTGAGATTGATGTTCAAGGAGGGACTGCTGATGAGCAATGTATTGAAGAAAAGATTTTTAGTGGTAACTATTATTACGGTTCTAATTACTAGCGCGTTTGCCCCAGCAAATACAGTTCTTGCAGCAAGTGGTGACACGGTAGTGTATGTAACCAAGACAGGTGAATGTTATCATACTGCTGGATGCTCTAGCCTCAAGAAAAGTAAGATAGAAACCACATTACAAGAAGCTGTAGATGACGGATATAGAGCATGCAAGAAATGTAATCCTGGAAAGCTTGATGATACAACCTCATCAACGACTTCTTCATCAACTAAAACAAAATGAGCATATACAGAATATTTTGTGGCTTTGCTTTTTTACGTAAATATAGTGGCATGGCAGAAATTGACTGCTGTGCCATTTTTTATCAGGTGTTCATTCAATGTTGTCATTCTCTTTTTTGCTTTCAGTAAGAGCTTCCAGATATCCTGCAGTGATGACACCTGCCGGAAGTGCAACGACAGCTATACCAAAGACGGAAGATATCATAGTTATAACTCGCCCAGCGGTTGTTATGGGGTATATGTCTCCATAACCTACAGTAGTAAGAGAGACAGTTGCCCAGTAAATCGCATCAAAGAGCGTATCAAAAGAATCAGCTTCAACATTGAAGATAACTAGAGCGGAAATGAGAATATAGCAGATTGCAAGTGTACATACAGCCATTAGTGGGCCTCGAGAATTCTTTATAACTCTTGCTATGATCTTGATACTCTTTGAATACCTGAATGCTTTGAAAACTCTTAGTACACGTAGAGTTCTGATGATACGGAACAGACGGAATAGCTTAAATCCTGGATTGAGAACAGTGAGACTTGGAAGAATAGATACAAGATCCACGATAGCCCAAGGTGTGAAAGGATATTTTACAAAAGCTACAGCTGAATGCTCTTTAAGCTTATAGTCAGCAGTTATCAGTCTCAAAAAGTAATCGATAATAAAAAGACTAGTTGTTATAAGGTCTGTATAGTAAAAAATTGGAAAAGACTGCTTAAATCCTAATGGAATTATGCTTATAATGATCGCTAGCAACATTATAGCATCATAGATAGAACTAATTTTGTCGTCATCTTTGGCTGTTTCGATGATTTCAAAGATTCTTTTTCGCATCACTTCCTCCGATATATTAGCAGGATAAATTAACGGTATTACACCTATAAATAATAATAGTATTTAGCCTACTTAAAAACAAATGTTGTTTTTGTTGAGAATCCGTAATGTTTTAACAAATATGTTGGAAGTTTGAAATGAAAGTTAAGACTAAAAGAATCTGTAGTATACTTATTATAGTTGCTTTATAGAACCCCTAAGACTGGAGCAATTATATGAACAATTCTGAAGCTACCAAAGAAAACCTCTACGTCATAACCAATCATAAATTCCCCAGCGACAGCTATGGAAACGATGATTATCTTGGCAACTGGCCGATGCTTTACATCCTGGAAAATGGAGATAAGGTCTATATCGGCGAATCTACTAATGTTGCGGAGAGAATGAAGCAGCATTATAACAATAAGGAAAAGCGTGAATTCAATACAGTTCATTTCATATATTCCGGCAGATTCAATCAGTCTGTAACTTTTGATTATGAGTCTAAGCTAATCCAGTTCGTTTCTGCTGATGGCAAGTATACTATTACAAATAAAAATGATGGTATTGCTAATAAGAACTATTTCAGCAAACTTGAATGTGTCAAAAAGAGGTGGAATCATTGCCTTAATAACTGGATCAATAGCGATGGAGCGCTTGATGAGGTTGGATGTATCCATACAAGTGCTGGATATGACCTTAATTATGCTTTTGTCATTCTTGGTAATGATATCAAGTACGATGAGGAAAAGGGCAGGATATATGTAGACAGGTCCAACTATTATGACAAGCGCGGTAAGCAGTCAGCTTCGGATGAGGAACTGGATCTGTATATCAAAAATATATACTATGTTTTGATGACAAGGGGAATCCGAGGCACTTATCTGTATGTATGCGATAAGAAGCTTAGAGATTATTTTATGAAATATGTGGAGGAGTTTTGACAGCTATGGATTTTGAAGAGGTTAAGAAAGAAGTACTGAAATTTACTAAGGACAGGGACTGGGATCAGTTCCATACTCCTGAGAATCTTGCAAAGAGTATTTCGATAGAGGCAGCAGAGCTTCTGGAGTGTTTCCAGTGGAGCCCGGAATATGACAAGGAGGCTGCCACAGAGGAACTTGCGGATGTTATGAATTACTGCATTCTTATGGCGGATAAGATTGGCATTAATATTGAAGATGCCATTATGGATAAGATTCAGAAGAATGCGGCTAAGTATCCTGTAGAGAAGAGCTATGGGAGTAGTAAGAAGTATACGGAGCTGACTTGATAAGGATTAGGAACATGACTCCTTTAAAAAAAGCCTACAGCAACAATGTTGCAGTTGCAACACTGTCTGTAGGCTTTTTGTTATCATCAATTTATTCTGGCAGGACAACTTCAACAATCTCTGCATCTTCATAGTCACTTGTTCTTATGTAAAGAGATCTGACTTCTGACACATTGATTATACGCTGGAAGCAGGCTGACGATACAGCTTTTTCCATGGAATCATCCGTGTAATATGATGATCCCATATGTCTTTTTTTACTCAACTATCAATGTTTGTCGTGAGGCGTAGTATGGAATATTTCTGGAAACAGCAGGATGACATTCCATCAGGGATGGGGTATCCGCTTTTTGGAGAAATACATATTTTAAGTTCTGGTATAACTATACTTATAGTATTAATACTGATTTGTCATCTTTTAAAAGCTGACAGCAGGAAGAGGACTTTTATTATTAAGCTTATTCCTGTTGTCATGCTTTTTATGGAAATATTTAAAGATGCATTTTTGATAAGTGTTCACAGATTTTCTGTAGCCTACTTGCCGCTCCATGTCTGTAGTATTGGTATATTCATTTTTTTGCTTAGAGAATATCTGCCGTGGAAATGGGCTAAAGATTTCTTTGGGGAACTGGCCTATGTGCTTATCATGCCAGGATCTATAGCGGCACTTCTTTTTCCAGACTGGACTATCTATTATCCTGTTCTTAACTTTATGAATCTATATAGCTTTGCATGGCACGGGGCTTTGATCCTGTATCCGCTTTTATTAAGAAGA
>NZ_JAILQF010000167.1 GCF_024699075.1 Butyrivibrio sp. | reverse complement strand
TGAAGGGTGCGCACCGAGATACCCGTAAGCTGCGAAACTTCCTTTACTGTTTTCACTATGTTGTCCTCCTGTCTCTTGATATAGCCATCGTATCTTATGACGTAACGTGAGGGTCAATAGGTATTTTTATCTCAACAAACTGGAAGTTGTAAAGCTACTATAAATCCTCCACATCAATAACTTTTATGCCATGACCACAAGTGACCTAATTCCAATAAAATAAGTTCAATAATCAAACAAGTGCATCTTTTCTTACGTAATAAGTGCCCCTGCCACGTCCTCGACGTTCAAGCACATCCTCATTTACAAGTGCTGTTAACGAGTTTTCCACGGATGCGCGTCCTAGCTTTGGACACATTTCCATTATTTCACTTTTTGTAAACTTGCCTATTTTTTTATAAACGGCAGCTCTTACCTGTTCAATTGCAGGTTCCTTTATATCAATAATTTCAATTAGCTCCTCAAAATCTTTATAAGCTGCAATTATGGTCTTTAGTATATACTTAATAAAAGGAGTCGGATCATCTTCTCCTTCATGCCAACCATTTTGGCTCATGTTAAGCGTGTCATAATACAACTCTTTTAATTCAGCTATCTTTTTTTCCAAAGATACATATCTACCCACAACATAACCAGCTCTATAGAGTAGCAATGTTGTCAACAATCTACTCATTCGACCATTGCCATCATTAAAAGGATGCACACATAGAAAATCATGAATGAATATTGGTATTAAAAGTAATGTATCTACTTCCTCGGTAGCAGACACACTATTAAACTCTTCACATATTCTATCAATAGCAATAGGTGTCTCTATGGGACTAAGTGGTTCAAATATAACATGTTCAATGCCATTTTCATCCTTGGCAACAATGTGGTTATCACTGTTTTTAAAATGACCGCCTATACTTCTGTTGGTAAAACGATAAAGATTCTGGTGTAACTGAAGGATATAATTTGAAGAAATTGGAATATACTCATAACTTTCATGAATCATATCCAATACAAATCGATAGCCAGCAATCTCCTCTTCATCACGATTCTTTGGTTTGGTTTTTGACTGCATCAATTGATTCAATCTTGTATTTGAAGTAAAAATTCCCTCAATCGCATTTGAACTCTCAGTGCTTTGAACCTTAGCCACTTCAACTAACTTATCTAAAACAGCTGGTTTCTGAGTTAAATACAACTCTTGCTTTCCTCTATATTCATGTATACCTGAGACTAAACCTAATATTTCACTATCCCATTTGTAATCTTTATACTTACTGTAATTAAATTCTCGCATAGCGTTTCTCCTTTTCGCCTAAATTATATCATATATTAGGCGATAATCAACACTTTAGGTGATTATTCGCCTATTTTCTTACTTATTTTAGGCGATAAAAACATGGCGGTTAATATTAGTCTTTATAAACTATCTACATAGTCCTTAGCTTCCACAAGACTTACACCTGTAAATTCTCTTACCATTTTAATTGCTTCCACAACTCTACCCGCTCTTTTAAGATTAAGGACCTGTGAATAAGCACTACTATTTAATCTAATTTTACCACTATTCGAATTAATATCAGACTGATCAATGGGCTTATTAAGAGCAACTGGTGAGCTATTTCTATTATGCTTTATAACTTCGCTTTTAGCTTCGTTATTTAAAAAGTTATTATAAGCAAAAACAATAATAGCCAATACAACTAAACCGATTAATATATATATCACTTTTCACGCCTCACTTTTTTCTACTATTTTTTCATTAATCACTGTTATTTTGCTACTTTGTCACATTTGCGCAAAAATATCAATATATCTATTCACATTTTCCACACCGGCTACATCCATTACAAGCCAATCGCATTCCGCAGTTTTCACATTCTTTACCATAATACGCTTTATAAAGCATATCGTCATAAAGAGGCATTCCCCATTCATTAGTTAACCTAAAATCAATAGCTTTTCCCTGAAAACTAAGACCTGAAAGGGCAGCTTGTTCACTTCTTATTTTGCCACTTTTAACACGATAAATCTTATTATCTTTAACAAAGCAGCTTCCTATACTACAAAATATAAATCCAACATTATTTTCCTTGCGGGAAAACTTGGACAGACCGGCTTACTTGGACCTATCGCAGTAGCAGCTTACTCCTACATGTCACTGGTTCCCATTATCCAGCCCCCTATTATGAAGCTTTTCACAACAGAGAAAGAAAGATCAAGATGGAGCAGCTTCGTCCTGTTTCCAAACTTGAGAAGGTTCTTTTCCCCATCGTTGTTACCGTTGTTGTTTGTTTGATTCTTCCCACAACCGCTCCTTTGGTTGGTATGCTTATGCTAGGTAACCTCTTCAGAGAGTCAGGCGTTGTTCGTCAGCTTACAGAGACAGCATCAAACGCAATGATGTATATCGTAGTTATTTTACTTGGTACATCCGTAGGTGCTACCACATCAGCCGAAGCTTTCCTTAACATTGATACAATCAAGATCGTTGTACTTGGTCTTATTGCATTCGCTTTCGGTACGATGGCAGGTGTGCTCTTCGGTAAACTGATGTGCCTGCTTACCCGCGGTAAGGTTAATCCTTTGATCGGTTCTGCAGGTGTATCCGCCGTTCCTATGGCAGCTCGTGTATCTCAGAAGGTAGGTGCTGAGGCAGATCCTACAAACTTCCTTCTCATGCATGCTATGGGTCCCAACGTAGCCGGCGTTATCGGTACTGCAGTTGCAGCCGGAACATTCATGGCTATCTTTGGAGTATTCTAAATCGAAGATATAAACGAATTTTACTTGTTTCATAAAATATGGAGGATATAGGAAATGTCAGAACAGGTTAAGAAACCGATTGGAATCATGGAAACCGTTCTTCGTGATGCACATCAGTCCCTGATTGCAACAAGAATGCCTACCGAGAAGATGCTTCCCATCGTTGACAAAATGGATAAAGTCGGATATGCCGCAGTAGAGTGCTGGGGTGGTGCAACATTCGACGCTTCTTTAAGATTCTTAAAGGAAGATCCCTGGGAGAGATTAAGAAAGCTCAGAGATGGATTTAAGAACACAAAACTTCAGATGCTCTTCAGAGGACAGAACATCTTAGGTTACAGACCTTACGCAGATGATGTGGTTTACGCTTTCGTTGAGAAATCAATCGCAAACGGTATCGATATCATCAGAATTTTCGACTGCTTAAACGACCTTCGTAACTTACAGGCTGCAGTTGATGCAACAAATAAGATCAAAAAGCAGGAAGGAAGAGGCGCAGCTCAGGTTGCTCTTTCCTACACACTTGGTGATGCTTATACATTAGAGTACTGGGCAGACATGGCTAAGAAGATTGAGGAGATGGGTGCTGATTCCATCTGTATCAAGGATATGGCAGGCCTCCTTGTTCCTTACAAGGCTGAGCAGCTTATCAAGGCCATGAAGGAGAACACAAATCTTCCTATCCAGTTACATACTCACTACACTTCAGGTGTAGCTTCAATGACATACCTTAAGGCAGTTGAGGCAGGCGTTGACGTTATCGACTGTGCAATTTCACCTTTTGCACTGGGTACTTCACAGCCCGCTACAGAGGTTATGGTTGAGACCTTCAAGGGAACTCCCTATGATACAGGTTATGACCAGAACCTTCTTGCAGAAATCGCTGATTACTGGAGACCCTACAGAGAAGAGTGCATCGAGAGCGGCTTAATGAGCACAAAGGTTCTTGGCGTAAACATCAAGACTCTTCTTTACCAGGTACCCGGCGGTATGCTTTCAAACATGGTATCTCAGCTTAAAGAGCAGCACGCAGAGGACAAGTACCAGGAAGTACTTGAGGAGATTCCCAGAGTTCGTAAGGACTGCGGTGAGCCCCCTCTTGTTACACCTTCATCACAGATCGTTGGTACACAGGCTATCTTCAACGTTCTCATGGGTGAGAGATATAAGATGGCTACCGGCGAGTTCAAGGATCTCTTAAGAGGTAACTATGGTCAGACTGTTAAGCCTATGAACGAGGAAGTAATCAACAAGGTTATCCCCGGCGAGAAGAGATCAACAGCTCGTTCCGCAGAGGCTACAGGCCATGACAAGCCCGAGCTTGCTCAGCTTGAGTCAGAGATGAAGCAGTACAAGCAACAGGATGAGGACGTACTTTCATACGCACTCTTCCCTCAGGTTGCTACAGACTTCTTCAAGTATCGTCAGGCCCAGCAGGAGAAGGTTGACGTATCTATCGCAGATACAAAGAACGGTGCATACCCCGTTTAATAAGTTATTAATTTACCCCTCACATTTGTGAGGGGTATTTTTGTGTTATAATGAAAGCACTTATGAATACAGAAATCAGAA
>NZ_JAILQF010000164.1 GCF_024699075.1 Butyrivibrio sp. | reverse complement strand
AAAAAATATATTGTCTTCTGATACTGCGAACACCAAAACGCATATTATTATTACAAAAGCATTAAATGACAGGTATTCTACATCTTTAAACATATCAATATTAAAATGGTTTTTTATGTCAGTAATCATGTAGTCCATAAAATAGTTAAGTTCATTTATACTTAAATATATTTACCTGTTAGCGTACATCTTCTGATAATACTTCTCGTAGTCACCAGAAGTTACATGCTCCATCCATTCCTGATTCTCAAAGTACCACTTGATTGTCTTGCGGATGCCTTCGTTAAACATTGTCTCAGGCTCCCAGCCGATCTCAGCCTTGATCTTGTCAGGTGCGATGGCGTATCTACGGTCATGACCCTTTCTGTCTGTTACGTACTTGATAAGGTCATAAGAAAGATGTGCCTTTCTAGGATCTGAATCATCAAGTTCTTCCTTAAGAACGTCGATGATAGTCTTAACGATCTCAATATTCTGCTTCTCATTGTGACCACCAACATTGTAGGTCTCAAAGAGCCTGCCCTTTTCCTGAACCATGTCGATAGCCTTGGCGTGATCCTCAACATAGAGCCAATCACGAACGTTCTTACCATCGCCGTATACAGGAAGATCCTTGCCAGCAAGCGCATTGTTGATGATAAGTGGAATGAGCTTCTCTGGGAACTGGTAAGGTCCGTAGTTATTGGAACAGTTAGTAATGTTAGCTGGGAACTTGTAAGTATCCATGTATGCCTTTACAAGCATATCTGAGCTTGCCTTACTAGCTGAATATGGGCTGTGGGGTGAATATGGAGTAGTCTCATAGAAGTAAGCATTTGGATCATCATCCAGAGAGCCATAGACCTCATCAGTAGAAACATGGAGGAATTTCTTGCCCTCCTTGTAACTTCCATCAGGAAGCTCCCATGCTTTTTTTGCCGCATTGAGCATCGTTGCAGTTCCAAGAACGTTGGTCTGAACAAAGACCTCAGGATTTACAATAGATCTGTCCACATGGCTCTCAGCCGCAAAATGAACTACTCTGTCGATGTCGTTCTCTTCAAAGATCTTGTTGATTGCATCTCTGTCGCAAATATCTGCTTTGATAAATGTATAGTTATCTCTTCCCTCTATATCACGAAGGTTCTCAAGATTACCTGCGTATGTAAGGACATCTACATTAATGATGCGGATCTCATTGTCATACTTCTTGAACATATAGTGAATGTAATTAGAGCCGATAAATCCTGCTCCGCCAGTTATTAAATAAGTTTTCATAGCTCTTTGTATGATATTTATGAATCTTTAGATCATACTATCCTTTCATTTTTACTTTATGTGCCATATGATTTAAATACACTGAATCCATTAAATAATAAATAAACTCTCACCTTAATCTGAACATTATGCTTTCTATATTGCATATCCATCATTTTCAATCTGTTTACATATCTTTTCAGCGACAGTTTTCCATGAATATTTCAGTAAGTACTTTTCTTTATCTTGTATCACTTTTGACCTCATTTCTTCGTTATTTATAGCCATATCCATTAGCTCAGAAAGCTCAAAAGCTGAATTAGCATTCAATAAATATCCGTTCTCACCATGAGTAATAAAATCACACATAGAAAAAGCATTTCTAGCTATAACAGGTAAGCCATATATTAAAGCTTCAGCAAAAACAATTCCATACGCCTCAAAAATAGAAGGCATAACAAAAACATCGCAAAGGTTGTAATACTTCGATAATTCATCTTGATTTTTTCGCCCTAAAAAATGAACGCCTTCCGGAATATCAATTGATAAAGGCCACTCCTTGGGACCAGCAATATAGAGTTCATATTTACCATTATTATTTTGATTAAGTATTTTAAAAGCTTCAACAACAAGCGGTCCGTTTTTTCTATCAAACTCCTTGCCAACAAACAAAAACTTATTACCACTTTTAAATGAATGATCTATTTCTTTTTCAGATATATTAATTCCACCACCAACTGGATGTACCTTTTCAGCTGGAATACCGGTATGATTTATAAAATCTTCAGCACACCAATTTCCCATAGTGAATATACCTTTGCATTCTTTGTAAAATCTCATAGCACGTTTATGACGAATACCTATGAGTGAATGTGATCTTTTTTTTCGAAGAGGAACATAATTACCAATTTCATCGCCAGATACAATGCTTCTCAAAGCATAATCTACTGAACAATCAACAAAAAGATATGTATTCTTAATCTTTTTAGTAATGCATTCATCGAAAACAATTATTGGTTGTTTATCACATTTGACACTATTAGAAACAATATGCTCTTGTATTAAATTATCAATATAATTGCAACCATCAATTGATAAAAATTTATTGGTTCCTCGAATAAAACGAATTATTCCTTTCTGAATCGCATTATATTCTATCGGTATTTCATCAATTTGATTAGGTTTTAAAATCATTAAATTTGATAAAATACCATATGGAGTACCAGACCATGTATTTTCTTTTTTTCCATCCCATCTTCTAACAAAAGCTATTTTCATCATATGACTCCTATTTAAATACTCATAAAGAATTTATCACTTATATATTAGGATTTATTAATTTCAATTGATGCCTTAGTCACAAAACATAATTTACACCAAAACAACCTCAGTTTAATAATATTCATACGCTACATAGATAACCATTGGTATTTAAGTTTTTTCTTAAAATATCCCCAAAATTCTAATACTGATTCTTCTTTCAAACAAACCAAAATTAAAATATAGACACATATACATGAAGGAATAACACAAATCATTCTAAATATTCCTGGCTTCATAATTATAGTAAAAATATATCCAGTTAAGCCCATAGTTGATGAGGCAATACCTACATTTATAAAGACTCTTTTTACTATATTTTTTTCTAAATACATTGAAATATCTTTTGCTTTTAAGTAACAAAATAAAACAACAAACAATTCAGATATGGCTGTTGTTATTGAAGCACCAACAAAACTAAGCTTTTGAATAAAAAATAAGTTTAGAACAACATTTAAAGCTGCACTTACTATAGTAGCTTGTAAATTAATTGATTCCCTTCCAAGAGTTACATTCAAACATGCAGTCAAAAGTCCACCAAAAATAGCAAATATTAATGATAATGCTAGTATCTGTAATGCAGGCGTAGCTTCTAAATATTCACTTCCACCCATAAGCATCATCACTTCTTTTGATACCAAGATCAATCCGACTCCTGCTGGAATTACAATTATCGATAACGCTTTCCACATTCGAGTATATAATCGCCTATATTCTATTAGTTTATTTTCACCCGCGTAGCTTGCAAGTCGTGGAATAGAAACAGCATAAACTGCTACTAACATAGTTTTAATAATAGAATAGATTTTTACTGAAACTGTATATAAACCTACATCATAATCATCTTTTATCCAGCCCAACATCGTAACATCAACATTTACATATATAGATACAGCAATAGCATTGGCAAACAAAGTTAGTAGAGGCTTTAAATGCTTTTTCCATTTAGGGGTAATAGTAAATTTGATTTTTACGTATTTTCTACAATAAAACCAATTACTAACGCAAATTATCATATTTGTAGTAACAGCCAAAAAAGCGTAAACAATATAATCGTTGGAAGTTCTTACAAACATAAAAAGAATTAGCATACTCACTATATGTGCTACTATACTACGTATAGTTATAAAAAAATAATCCTCAAATACTTGATTTAACCAATCAATCCCAAAGGTCGTAAATATAATTGACAAACTATTAATTATCAATAAGATCCTGTAATTACTAAACTTATCCACAAGTAATAATGAAATAAATAATAAAAAGAATGAAAAAGCAGAGGTGAAAATATTAATAGAAAACAATTCACTTACAAATTTATCCAACTCTATTTTATCATTTCTTATCTTAGATCCCTCGCGAGTGCCATAAGTTGATATCCCCATCATAGCTATTAGACTAAAATAACTAATTATAGATTGACTGTATGATACCTTACCTATATTCTCTGCCCCAAGAACTCGTAAAGCATATGGGTAAGTAACAATTGGAAAAAGTATTGATAATCCAGACTTAATAACATTCAAAATGGCATTAATACCAATTTTTTTATTATAATGCATATGACACTCCTATAATATAATTTAATACTCTTAAATTTTTAGTGCTTTGTAATAAACATACTCAAAAAAAGCCCAATATATAGGCAACATGATACTTCTTTGAATATCAGTAATAGAAAGTGATATCTGGCATATTATCATATAAGTTACTAGCCCTGCTAAAAGCGGTATCATTTTCTCATTGTATTTTTTTGCTCTAGATATGCAAATACAAATAAATATATAGATTATTCTAATAATCGGAATCCCAGCAAAAACAAAAGAAAACATTCCTGTTTTTAAATAAAATCCATATAATCCCAAATCTGAAAAAACATATTTCCCTACTGGACCATATAATATGTAATCCCAATTTTCATTTACGCCGCCTCTAACGTATCCCATACCAAATAAAGGATTTTTCGTATAAATAGAAGTAAAATACTCTATTGCCTCTAAACGAACTCTTGTGGAAACTCCTAGGGAATTGCTGATATCAAAAGATTGTATAATTATGTCAAATATTCCATGTTGACTCATAATAGCAATTGCAAAACCCAAAGCTATAATAAATATCATTTGAGGGCCAACCCCTTTTCTAATAACTAATATGGTCACAACAACTGCAGAAATAGAAGCAATCATCTCCATTCTAGTTCCAGACATTGTAAATAGAAAAATTAAATAGTAACAAAATATAAGTAATGGTTTTATTTTTTTTCTTGTCAAACAAAGCCATAAATTATAAATTAGTATAATTCCTCCAAAAGCTGGTGGATCAAATCTGAGATGACCAAATCTACTAGCAAGGTTAAAAAGATTTATCGATGCAACCAAATACAATACATTTACAAAAACATATATAGTTATAACTATGACTAATAGTATATTTAATTTTTCAAAAATAATCTCTTCATTTTTGTTACGAAAAAAAACATATATAAACGCTGGTACTAGAAAAATATAATACTGGCCTTCAGACGTTATTATAATATCAAGTATTGATTCACCATATTTATTCATACTCCATAACGATATAATTAACATACAAACCCAAAAAGCAAATGCATAGTAATCAAAAAAGTGAATGCATTTTTTGGTATATGTCCTAAATCTAAACTTATTTGTTATATAAAAAACAAAAGACAGTATAGAAAAAACAAATATTAAAAATCGCCAGTTGCCTAAATCACCAATAATAGGTGCCATACTTACAAACGATATGCAACTTGTACTTAATAAACTGTATATCAAAAGAACAGTAATAATTATTTTCGACAAAGATGTCTTCATTAAAAACTCCTACAACACTTTCTAAGTAAAGTTTTAAATTCAAACTGAAGTTCGTAGATTTTAAATATTAAATCAGAAACTAGTATTAGTAGTTTGCTGGCTGATCTATACTTTGTGCAACAAAGCCTGTGGGAATTATAAAGCATTTTGACATTAGTATTTGTTCTAATAGCTTGGTTTATAGTCTTCCCATGATTATGAAATACCGATATATCACTGTCGTAATACATACTATATCCTTTTTGGGCTAATCTTTCCGACAAAATCATTTCTTCAGAATACAAAAAAGATGAATTATCAAACATTCCCACTTCATAAAACTTTTTTGTATCTACTATCAAAAAGCATCCCATTACCCAGTAATAAGTACCCTTATCTGCATTATAAACAATATCATTAACATACTTCTTTAATCGATTACTAAATATAAGATTTATATTGTACAAGATCAGTAATTTCCAAATTGGCAACTTTTTTCTTGGAGACTGACCGACTTTACCATTAATATCAATTATTTTTGGCCCAACTGCAGCTATTTTATTATCTTTTTCAAAAGCTTTTAAATAATTACTAATCCTTAATTTGTCCATTAGCAAAATGTCATTATTAGAAATCAAAAAGAATGGAACATTTATTTTTTCGGATTTTATGATAAAGTCTACACCTAGATTATTTGCCCTGGCATATCCTGAATTTTCTTTATTTTGTAATGCAAATATCATGCATCCATTGTATTTAAATCTATATATTGTTTTACACTCAGCATATGTGGTGCTAAAGTTCTGACATTTTCCATCAAAGCAAAACTCATCAAAAACAATATTATAATTCTTATCTTGAACTGAATTATCGACAATCACAAATACTACGTCTTGATAATCTATTACTTTCTCGCAAAATAGTTTAATGTAACTACATGTTTCTTTCATAGATTTATAGTCAACTACTATAACACCTAATTGTTTATTCATTTTAATCTCCATTAAGATAATCAATCCAATACTGAGCAATAATAGCAGGTGAAAAATCGTCATACCTATCTAATGCTGCTTGAGAATACACATTATAAATATTTTCGTCATCCAATATTCTAGAAATACTAGAAGCAAACTCATCAGTATTAAATTTATTAACAAGAATTCCGCAATTATTATTTCCTAATATTTCAGATGGACCATTATTATTAAAAGCAACAAATGGAACTCCATATTTCATTGCTTCTACTAAAGTCAATCCAAATCCTTCCCACTTAGAAGTCGATATAATTAAATCTGCATCCTTATAGTATCTCTCAAGATTTTTTTGTTCTCCTAAAACATTGACTACTTTATCTAAACCATTTTTACTAACAGAATTTTGTAAAAATGACATATCCGGTCCATTACCTATAATTTCAAAAGTATAATTATGTAATTTACATTTTTCTATAATCTCGATTAAATAATCTAATCCCTTTTGTTCTCTTACAAGTCTTCCGACAAAAATGATCTTTTTATCAATCTTCTTTTTCAAGGAAATGAGAGGTTTTTTTTCTCGAAATTCATTTAAATTCTGTCCAACGGAAACTGGATTATATATACATGTTGCACTAATTCCAAGTTTTTCTTTGTATTTTTTTTCATCTTCCTTAGTAAGCACAATGCAACCGTTTAGTTTAGATAAATATTTTATAGCTAAACTTTGTTGTTTCCAATAATACCTATGTGGTGTTTCGAAATATGCTTCAAAAGTATTGTGCTGCCAACCATAACATTTAGGTTTTAATCTTTCAGAAACTGATCCAAGCAATATACTAAGCTTTAACTGAACAGCTATAACTAAATCAAAATTCTTTGAATTGATATAATCAATTAGATATCGCTGATCTTTTTTTGTGATGTACATAAATTCAAGTGGAATAATATTAGTCATGCCGAAGATTTTTTTATTTAAAACCCTTAACATTTTTTTTAAATACTGTTTACTATTGATTTTTTTTAATTGATCAGGATTTAAAATATCTACTTTTGAATCTAAACTATATATATTACGATCTATAGTTATTCCTTTTTTTATGCAAATCACACTAACATTATTTTCACTAGCTAATGCACTTGCCAGAGTGCTAACTACCCTCTGGACTCCACCTATTCCAAAAATATCTTCTGTAATAAAAGCAATATTCATATAAATTATTTATCCAGTTCTTCTTTTTTATGTCATCCCCAAAATGTTTGAAAATTATTATATAGTGCTTTTCACTTCCTCTAAAATCTTCTTAGCAAGAACATCCCAAACAAATTCTTTTTCTATCAATGATTTGGCATTATCTGCAACTTCTTTAGCAAACTCACTATCATCTAAGTATTTTTGTGTAGCTACCGCCCACTGTTCAACATCAAACTCTTTAACAATCTGACCAGTATTTTTACCATTAATTAAAACTGAAGATCCGCCATTCCAACTTGTTACAACAGGAGCACCAAGGTACATAGCTTCCAGTAAAACCATTCCGTAAATTTCTAATTTAGAAGGAAGTAAAAATACTTTAGCCAAAGGGTATATGTACTTTAATTGAGAATTATCAACCTTTTCTAACATGAAAATATTCTCTCTATCATCATGAGAAAGTTTATTCATATATTTATTGACATATGATTTTTTGCCTTTACCGATAATAACCAATTTTACATCAGAATTTTGTTTTCTAACCTTACTATAAACATCAAGAAGGAAAGGGAAGTTCTTTCTGTCGCTCAATGCTCCTACATATAACAGACATTTGTTACTATTCATATAAGACATTAGTTCTTTTACTTCACTAGTTATCTCAATGTCTGCATCAAACCTTTCTATATCCAAGCCTACACCAAGAACTTTCAAATCTGTAAAGCCTTTATTCTCCAAAAACTCTTTCGCCAACTCGGATTTTACAAATTTATGTTTGAGCCCTTTATTTATTTTTTTTGAAAAAAGAGCATCATAGAATGGAGAAGCAAAAGGAATCTTAAACAAGTTATAGTATGGTCCAGAATACATTACAACCTTATCGGAAAACTTGCTTTGTGAAAAAACATATGTCATGTATTGGCCATACTCATTTGTTATAATAAAGTCGTACTTATCTAGGTCTTCTTTCAAAATATTTAAATTGATACCAGTCCTAAACCATCTAAATCTTTTTTTCTTTATAAACTTTAGTTTATGTCCGTTATACTCATAATAAACGGAACATTCTTCTTTTCCTTTAGTAAATGAAACAAAATCAAAATCATATCCCATTTTACAGAACGCTTTACCAAGTCCGAATCCTTGTACATTATATCCGTTCGGATTAAAATCTTGAGGCACTGTTCTAACAAATAGAATTTTATTACCCATTGAAAAATCTCTCCTAATTATTTATCGATAAAATAAAAGAATTCATATCTTAACTATTATTCTTATTTTCAGATAATGTATCCTCAATTTTTCGAAACAATCTTAAGTTTTACTAATATACGCTTAATCTGTTGATTTATATATGTTCTAGTAAGACTTGCCTTTACAGCATTGTCGTAATTACTTGTTTTTAATAAAACATTAAAGAACTTATCATATTTTGTAGGTTTTATATACGGATGTTCCAATTGATGGTTATGTGCAACTGCATTATCCAGATTAACATCAATAAGTTCGATTCCGGAATCTTCTAATAAGTTAAGTCCTTTTTCTGTTTGGCAAAGCATGAGAGAAATACCAGCCTTGATCTCTTCTGCAGACAACCTACTCCCCCAAGAATCTCCAATTGTTATATCTGTAACTCTTTCTATCTTTGCATAGTTGCATGAGTAACAATTTTCTGTGAAATTGATACCATTTAAAAAAGCTAATAAGAAACTATCATACACCCCAGGTGTGTCCAATCCTTGTCCGTTCAGCATAATTCTATAATTATTATTATCTCTAAATGCAAGGTGCTTTACATCAATGATATTTCTGTCTTTGTTTTCAAGAAACATAGTTATATTTCTAGGTGATGGACTTCCGTGGCAAATAAGATCTACAAGATATAAATTTTCCTCTGCATTTTTTTCGCCTACAAATTTCTTTAATGCCGCAGCGTGGCATGGTAATCCTATAAATAAAACCTTTTTGTTATTTAAAAGATATCCTTTTATTTTTTTATAAATACCAGTTGGATTACTTTTAACATATTTGGACCCAGAAAAATGTTCTACATCTTCTAATGATTCGGCAAAATCGTATATAAATTTTCCATTTCTAAATATGCAGCTACATACTATTCCGCCGTTTGCTACAAAATATTTAGCAAGTGCTGTTGCTACTCCACCTGAAGATGATTTCAAGCGTTGTTCTTTATCTTTTGTCCATCCCTGATACCAACTTTCAGGCTTCTTTGAAATAATAGGTGAATTATTCTGGCAAATTTTATGACAAGCATTGCAAGAAACGCATTTTTCATTATCAATTACAGCATTATATGCTTTCAATGAATCCTTGATCGTTATTGCATTTTTACTACAAACTTCAAGACAAGCTGCGCAACCCGTACACTTATTTAGTTCACATACTGTAGATTGCAATGATTATTCCTCCATAATCATAGTTAATTTGGTATATGTATGTTTTTTACGCACTATACTTATTAACTTTACTAAATAAATAATCCAAAGACTGATTTTTCATATCTGCAATGACATTATTTACCTTTTCATATTTAATATCATTTTCTAGAATTCCAATAAGATTTGTATTAGGATCTGTTACAATCCTGCTCTCCAGATCAAACATCTTTAAAAGAGATTTGACTTTACTGATTCTATTCGGAAAAGTTGCATATACAGCAAATGGCTTATTGTATTTAACAGCAAATGATGTACCATGGAACGTTCCAGTTAAAACTGTCTTCGCATGCTCAAATAAATATATCCATTCAAAAGGAGATATATTAACAGTATCAGTAGAACTATACCAATTTCTATATTCACCTGCTCCGAGAATATTCAAATTATTATCATTTGCATACTTTACTAGTGTTTTTATTTGATTCTCGTTGAGAACACAGTCATAAATCAAAATATAATCTTTTTGAGAAACAATTCTTTCAACCTTTTTACTACATTCTGATTTATATTCATACAAAAATACAGGATCTAATACTCGGTTTACTTTTTGATGTGTTAGTTCATATGCAAGTTGCTCAGTAACGTCATCTCTTACAGCAATAGCTTTGAGATTATTTAAGCCTTCAATTATTTTGGGATCAATATCTTCATTATATTTGCTATTTCCTGCACTAGCAGCATAAGTAATGGCATTACCATTCAATCCATATCCAAACTTTACAGGATCATATGCTATATCATTATAATTCCATACTTCATCACTACCTATAATAATTAGATCATAACTATTATGATCAATTTCAGATGAACTTTTAAAACGCTGACTGTGTTTCAAACTATTTTCATATTTTAAAAAAGTAAAAAATAAACCAACTCTTCCAAAGTAACCTGAAAGTGTATCGCCTCGGCTGGCCTTAAAACCAAAATAATGAATACCGTTCTTATATTCGTGCTTACCAACTCTATAATCTATAATTTCAATCTGTGCATTTGGATACTTATTCTTCAATGTATTTATTAATGAATAAGCCTGTAAGTAAGCACCAAAATTTTTAACATAATGATGAGTTAATATTCCTATTTTCACTATTTATCCTTTCAATTGAGGCTATATAAAAATACTTTTTACAAAACAGATTTATATATGTTCATCAACTGATTATAATTGTCTTCTGGAAGATACTTATCTTCAAAATCCTTACGTGCATTTTTTCCCATTTCAATGAGTTTTTCTGGCATGTTCCATAAATGTTGAATCTTTCTAATAAAATCTTCAACATCTCCCAGCTCAAATTTAGTACCGTTATATCCTTCTTTAATTGCTTCTTCGGAGAAACCTAGATTAGTAGCAACAAGAACTTTTCCTAAAGACATGGTTTCTATCTGAACCATAGAACAACCTTCATACCAAATCGAAGGAAATACTACAAACTCAGAATTCTTTACGATTTTTAGACACTCTTGATGAGCTGTATATCCTAAAAAATGAACATTATTCTTCTTATCAGCCCATTCTTTAAACTCATCCTCGAGCGGACCACTTCCCATAACTACAAGTGGCAAATCCAAGATTTCCCATGCTTTCATAAGAACTCGGATCCCCTTTTCTTCACCGATTCGACCATAAAATACAACATAACGTTCTGGTAGATTAGCACTTTTTCCATTATTGATTTCTGGTAACGCATCAGAGACAAAATTATATTTCTTTACAATTTTATTCTTATCAAAGCCTATGCCTTCAAGGAGTTTAATCTGATTATCATTAAGACAAATATACTTATCTATTTGTTTATAAAAAGAGCGCCTTATTCTATGATATTTAAAAATGAATGCAACTATTAAACTCTGAATCTTAGACCCTTTAAAGCATCCGTACCTAAACATCCGGAAATAATGTCCATCACCACATTCATTACAAATTGTTGTACCTCGTAATGATGTACAACAAGGGCAAATAAATCTGGTATCATGAAGTGTAGCTACAACTTTACATCCGTTACGTTTTGCCGCATACAGTACTGAAGGAGACATTAATGGAAAAAATGTATGAACATGAACTATATCAGGCCTTTCTTTAGAAATAATATTCTCAACTTCCCTATAACATTTAAATGACCATAGCATTCCAAGACATGCTTTGATCTTGCCAATAACACCCGCATTATCAAAGCTATCATTGGAAATCGTATATCTTATTACAGTATATCCATGCTCCTCTAGTAGCCTTGCTTCATCTTTAAAGACCTGATCATCTCCACTTGATGAGCCTTTCCTGTGTAAATTATGCAAAACTAGGATTTTCAAAATCTATTCCTCTTCTTTATATCAAGCACTCTTTATTGAACTTATTGCTATTGATGAAGCTACTCTTGACGTTGCTTCTGCATTTATAAGTACTTCTTCATATCTGTTACTTATAAATTTCCAGCTGTATGCCTCTACTATTCTTTTCTTAGCTTTCTGAGCCAATAGAGATATATCTTCTTTATCGAGATTATCCGATTTATTAAATAATGCAGAAAGATTACCTTCTTCCTTATTCCAATAAAGTGCCCCATCTTCTGCGCATTCCTTATTAAAGCCTACATCTAAAAGAAGATTAAGATCAGTTGCTCCAAGAGCTTCCAATAAGCTTGGATTTGTTCCTCCTACAGAGTGTCCATGTACATATCCATAAGCGTTCTCGCGTATCTTCTTGAGAAGTTCCTGATTATATACTGTTCCAACAAACTTAATTCTTGAATCCTCACTAAAATTAAGTCTTTCATCAAGTTCTTTTAGGAATGCAGCATTATTTGTTGTAATAATAGCAAGATCCTTTTTGCTGTCACTTTTCATGAACTCACGTATAATCGTTTCAAAATTATTCTCAGGAACAAATCTTCCTACCATTAAGTAGTATTCCTTAATTCTTAAATTGTGCTCATCATACCAATTTAATAATTCAGGTGATTCATTATCTAAAGTGCTTGGCTTAGTCTCTGCTCCATAAGCAATATATGTTGTTTGAGGATTATACTTTTTATATGTTTCCTGAATATATTTTTCTATATTTTTAGAATCACATATAAGAAGATCGGCATACTTAACCATAAGAGCTTCAGATATTCGCCAATACTCTCTTACCGGCTTACTCCACTTTGCTCTCATCCATTCATGACCATCGGGATTTACGAAAACTTTACCACCAAGTCTATGTATCTCATTGACATAATGTGAAAAGAATGGTCCAATTCTACATGCAAGAACATAAACAATTGGATTTTCTATATTATTTTCCGCTATATGTTTAATGCAATATTCAAGTGCTCTGCAGTCATATATTATTGCCTGTGCAGATCCTACTTCAGGAACCTGAACCTTAAAGCAATCCGCATTATGATACTTAAATCTTAAGGGCATAGCATTAAGCTCTGGTGACACACCATCGCCATTTGCTTTACATGCTATGTGATATTTAATATTTGCATTATTCTGATGATACTCTGTTAATTTATCTAAAAAAGTTTCATACCCGCCATATGAACCAGGTATCCCTTTACTTCCAACAACATATACATGCTGCATATCCAGTCCTCCACTTTAATACAAGCCATCAAACAACAATCATTTATTACTTAGATGGTTGATCACCATATCCATACTCTTTGCCATACTTATAGTATCCATAGCTATTCTTACTCTTATCCACCTTATTAAGAGCAACTCCAAGTACCTTACAGCCTGACATTTCGAACTTCTCTATAGCCTTTTGAGCTGTTTTAAAATTTACTTTTCCAGACTCTATGATGAATACAGCTCCGTCTGCGCTTGGAGCTACTATTGCTGCATCAGTAACTGTTCCAATTGGCGCTGTATCAATGATCACCATGTCATAATCAATTCTAAGATCTTTAAGAAGTTTTGAAAGCTTCTCTGTAGAGAGGAGTTCAGTTGGTGCCTTGGTTGAAGGTCCTGTTGGAATTACGTAGAGATTCTCGAAGCCTTTAGCCGTGTTATGGTAGATGATATCATCTTTATCACACTGTCCTGACAGATAGTGAGTAAGACCAAATTTCATTTTGCCTGATATAAGCTTCATATTAAGGATTGACTTTCTAAGATCAGTATCTACAAGAACTACTTTTTTACCAAGCTCTGCAAATGACTTTGCTATCTCAATTGTGATAGTACTCTTACCTTCATTGGTCATAGTACTTGTGAAGAGGACAGACTTAATGTTGTCTCCTGCAAATGTGATGCTGGTTCTTAAGTTCTTAACTTCTTCTGTCATTCCAAATGGTAGCTTTTTGTTTTCTAATTCAATATCTATCATAGCGACTCCGATTTTCTTTATTGCCATAACAAGGCTTTGAATATTTTTTATATATTTTCAATCTTATTGATATATGTACATATCAATAGAGATCTATTTATATCTCGAAATTTTCCCTAGAAAAGGCCGACTTTAACCTAGCACTACCGATTTTTACCTTCAAAAATCAGTAGTGCCTGATAGTTTTATCACGCTCAGTAACTGTGATTAGTTCTTTTTATCTTTTTTCAGGGAAATAAATGTGCAGGTTACGCAAGCTACTGCGATTACGG
The DNA here is from genome assembly GCF_024699075.1 of Butyrivibrio sp. The sequence goes on along the minus strand of NZ_JAILQF010000164.1, from coordinate 19 downwards.
CGAACAGAATTACGAATAC
>NZ_JAILQF010000136.1 GCF_024699075.1 Butyrivibrio sp. | reverse complement strand
TTATGCGTAGTCCTTTCAGGATGCGGTGAGACAATTGAGATATCTTCAAAGGGTGAAAGCATGAATGTTGCTGCTGATACAGCAACAAATGAAGACACATCAGTACAAAATGATAATACTGGCACTGCAAGTGATAATAATTCACAAGAAGCCACTGAGCAGGAAGGTAGCAATAAGGATAACAATCAGGAAGAAAGTACGGACAATAAGTCTGATGCACAGACAGATAGTACAACATCTGCAGTAGATACCACGGCATCTTCTGTAGATGCCGTCTCTTCTGACACTGCTGCTATAACTCAGGAAATGGCATACGAAGGCGTTAATAATTACTGTCATCAGGAATATGACTGGAGCATAGCTGAGGATAATCCTGATATCATGTATGTTTGTATGGGAGATGCGACAGACACTGAGTACCTCGTAATATTCAGAAGCTATACTGGATCATTTGTATATTTTTACGTCAATAAGTCAACAGGACTTACAAGGATGGTAGATGTAGTACCTCTTATGGATCTGGAGGAAGAGTCGGGAACTATCAATATATACGATTATCTTTGATTATAGTTTAACATTATGGTAAGAGTGATAGGATTGACATAGTAGAATCTGTATCCGGATGAGTAGTATTCTTTTCTTAATAAGGAGGGCCTATGGGGACAGTTATAGAAGTTGCTGACAATTATCTATACTATATTGTAGAACTGTGCACTATCATAATGGAGCTATTCGGTGTCATAATTCTTGTCTTTACTGCCATAAAGAGCTTCATAGAATGGTTCAAAAAAGATGAGAATATAAGACTCCACCTTGCTCAGGGCATTGCTCTTGCTCTTGAATTCAAGCTTGGAGGAGAGGTCCTTAGAACTGTTGTCGTAAGAGAATGGTCTGAACTGGGTATTCTTGGCGCTATCATACTCCTTAGAGGTGTACTCACATTCCTGATCCACTGGGAGATCAAGAATGAGAAGAACGAGATCGCTCAGAATGAAAAATAGTCCTTGAAACTTTGCTGTAAACATAATGATTTTTATAACTTATTTCTAAAAATGGTAATGATAAGATATTAGTGTATGAAAAAATTTTTAAGTCGGGGATAATGATGAATAATTCAATCTATAGAAAAAAGAATCGCCTTATTTCAAGTTTTCTTATTGCCATGCTTTTGTCAGGATGCAGCTCTAGTCAGTTGGCATTAGGTAATAAGGATTCAGATCAGTCTGATGAAGAGATCAGCACAAATGAAAAAGATGCAGATGATGAAGCTGCCAAAGATGCAAGTGCTGATGATAGTACAAAAGACAGCAGTTCTGAAGAAAAGAGCAGCGAAGATCTTCTTGTTGACTCAGTAACCTGGGACGATTTGTATGATCCTACAGGAAATAGCGATGCAGATAATAAAGTATATTTTAACATGAGTGATGGAAGTGTTCAGACCTTCGAAATTAGCTCAGATTATAAGATTGAAGACCTTAAGATGGTTGATCTTGATAATGATGGGACGGAAGATTTCATTATCAGTTCATATTTTGCCAATACAGCTACAGAATACAACATCATATATGCTTATACATTTGATGATGGTCAGGTATCACAGCTCTTTCCGGTTAGCGGAATAGAAGGCGTAGAAGATGACGTTTTATATGACTTCAAGATCACAGAAGTAACGATTGATTATCATACAGATGAGACTGTGAACGGACTAGAGCTTACATCATTTGGTAAAGTTAATGGAATGGTCTATGAGGAATCACATAAGATTATCTATTATCAAGATGGCAAGTGGAACCTTAAATCCGATTATACTGACGCCGAAGCTAAATATGAAACCATTATGGCGCCAAGAAATAAGGGTTATATGGATCTTGATGATGAGTCTTCTAAGTTGTATCAGGCTTTTCTTGATGGAAATGAAAAGGCTATTTATGACATCGAAGGCGATAAGGGCCAGTATATCGAACCTTCTTTGGTTCTTTCTGATGGAGAAAGGTATACTCTTGATGATATCACAGGTAACCTTACGTCAGCAGATCAGTACTCAGAAGGATGGAAGGTTGAAAGTGTCACTGATACGTATATAGATTGCGGGCTTGATGGTGATTACGAGATGGTTGTAAGCGTTTCTTTTGACACCGAATTTAGTTTTGATATGGTGATCAAAAATGTTGATGGTAGTCTTAAGATTTGCTATTTTGGTGACAGCTGGAGCAGATGTCTAACTCGCATATGCTATAACGGTATGATCTATTCTTATGGATCTGGCGGGGCAACTTCTCATGGAGGTTATACCGGATTTATAAATGCTGATGGTCAGTACAAGCTGTGGTATGAAGAGTGGGAAGAAGGCTATGATGACTATGATGGTGATGGAACCTTTAGTGTATCACCTTATATAGACGGTTCTTCTGTGGATCTTACATTTGATATTCCGGATGCAGCATATATCTATAGTGAAGAGATATCATTTGACGAAGGCGATGGATATGATTATTACTATTTCTATATACTTGATGAAGATAGTAATGAGCTTCCTGACGATCCTGATGATCCTGATAATCCATATGAAATAGTAAGGACGGAGTGTGAAAAGGCCGGTATTACTGCTATTTCTAAAAAGGAACATGAAGAAAAGCTTGAAGAAAGAAGGCAGGAAATAGGCCTTACTGATGAAATATATGAGTACGGCAATGAATACCTGACGGAAGATGAATAAATAAAAACGAGGCAATTACACTGAAAAAAGACAGAGGCACTCACAGTAAATGCGGCTTTTGATTTGCCGCAGCTGATAAGTGCCTCTCTTTTTACAAGTCCTTAACACGTTTCTTGAAAGGAATATGTTTTTTATGCGTATAACCCGGACTAAGATATTGTTCTAATGCTTCTGTTTTGTTTAGAATATCGTCATAACAGCATTTACAAAAGTCTGTAGATAATTGACCGGATCCTACCCCAATTTTGATGATATCGTCTTTTGATATATCCTTACCTTTACCATTTACAGATGTTGTATGCTCGCCCCAGTATGTGTCGCTGTAAGTAATGTCATAGGCCGG
>NZ_JAILQF010000113.1 GCF_024699075.1 Butyrivibrio sp. | reverse complement strand
TCACCATCAGATATCTCATCTACTGATGTATACTTATCCGAATATGCTCTTATAGGCTCAACATGAATGTCTCCTGCATTAACTACACTAAAACCATTAGTTTCATTCTGATCGTTTACATATGGCCAGTGTGCATAGAAGCTGAAGTCGATCTCTCCATTCTGTGTCTTTTCAAGTGTTGTAGAGTCTGCAGCTGTAGCTACAAGTACAACCTTAAGTCCTGCAGCTTCAAGTGATGGCTCAATGTACTCAAGAAGCTCTGAGTGAGGTGTAAGATCTGCGATCGCTGTGATCTCTCTAAGGCCATCTGCGTTTACTGTTCCAAGCTGGGATTGTGAGATGTCATAAGCTGAAAGGTCGATCAAAGGAGCTTCACTATCTGTCTGAACAGTATCCCCCTTTGCCTCTTCACCTGCTGCCTGTGCTACGTTTGTATCTCCTTCACTAGTTTGTGAGCACCCTGCCAGCATGGCTGTTGACACCAGTGCTGTTGTAACTATTTTCAGTGTCTTTGTCAGATTTTTTTTCATAATGTTTCCTCCTTTTACTCCTCACACCTGCCGAAAGCAGATGCCTTTTAATTAGTATATGTCTCGAAACGCGGTCTCCAAGTAGCTGAATGCCCTGCACTAATATCACAAGGACATATACAGTTGCAAAGAGAACGTCGTGCTGAAACCTCTGATAGCCGAATCTTACAGCGATATCGCCGATTCCGCCTGCTCCAAAACTTCCTGCAAGAGCTGTCATTGATATTACAGATATGACTGCCAGCGTGAATCCTCTAATAAGTGACGGGAAAGTTTCGGGAATGATAACCTTTGTGATTATCTGATAATTTGTGCTTCCAAGCGCCTTCGCAGCATCAATCTTGCCTTTCTCGATCTCAAGAAGACTTGACTCGACCATTCTTGCATACATAGGTATGCAGCTTGCTGCTATAGCGATTATGCAGGCGTTAGTTCCGTAGGACTTTCCGAAGATCAGCCTTGAAACGGGGATCATCAATATGATCATGATCATCTGTGGAAGTGACCTGAGCACATTTATAAGTCCGCCCATTCCCGTATATAAAGGCTTGACCGGCGCAAGTCCCGTAGGATTAGTCACCGTAAGCACGATCCCGAGTATCACTCCAAATACCAGTGTTATGGCGCTTGCGATCAAAGTCATATAAAGCGTATCCCACACTGAAGGCAGTATACTGTCCCACACTTCCTTGGAAAAAGAAGCTAAGAATACTTTCCAAAACGGTTCATTAAGCAAGCTCATCTATAATTCCTCCCTGTATATCTCTAAATTCCTGCACCATCACCAAGCTCCGTATGCTGCATCTCATTAAATACCTTTGCAAAAAGAGCTCCGGTCCTGCTTGTAGGGTTCTTGAAGATATCTTCAACAAGTCCCTCTTCTGTGATCTCACCGTTTTCCAAAACCGCCATTTTCCTGCAGGTATACTTGATCGCATCAAGCTCATGAGTGATCATGAGGATCGTGATATTGGTCTTTTTGTTGATCTCTTTTAGAAGGTCCAGGATCTGGATAGTAGTCTGCGGATCAAGAGCAGATGTGGACTCGTCTGATAAAAGAAGATCCGGATCACCGACAAGTGCTCTTGCGATTCCAACTCTCTGCTTCTGTCCACCTGAAAGTCCTCCTGGATATTCTGAGAGCTTATCTGAAAGACCGACCATTTCTGCTGCCTCAAGAACTTTTTTCTTAATCTCAGACTTCTTGTATCCATCTATTACAAGGGGATAAGCTATGTTCTGATATACGGTCTTTGATTCAAAAAGGTTGAAATTCTGAAATACCATTCCGATCTTCTTGCGCTTCTTTCTAAGCTCCTTGTCAGAAAGGCTCAGTATTTCAGTTCCATCAACAATGATCTGTCCTGAATCAGGAGTCTCTAACCTGTTGATACATCTTGCAAGTGTAGATTTGCCGGCTCCGCTAAAACCGATTACTCCGAATATCTCTCCCTTGTTGACCGTGAGATTGACGCCATTTAAAACCTTGATAGGAACGGAATCTTTTATAAAATACTTATGTAAGTTTTTGATAGTAACGAATTCTGCCATATATCCGCTCCTTCTTCTATTTTGAGTTTCAAATTTATTTGAAACTCAGATTGCTTGTGCTTGCGCATATTCCTCTGTATCTATAAGTCCATGCTCGATGAGGATCTCCTCAAGTCTTTCCTGAGTCATTGGCTTTGGTACTGTAAGGAATGTGTTCTTGTCGATCGCTTCTGCAAGGCTTCTGTATTCATCTGCCTGCTTTGAATTTGGATCATATGCGATAACAGTCTTTTTGTTGATCTCAGCTCTCTGTACGATGTTGTCTCTTGGTACGAAGTAGATAAGCTGTGTTCCAAGCTCTTTAGCGAATGCTTCAAGAAGCTCTTTTTCTCTATCAACATTTCTTGAATTGCAGATGATTCCGCCAAGTCTTACGCCGCCTGTTCTTGCGTATCTGGATATACCTTTTGAAATATTGTTGGCTGCATAGAGAGCCATCATTTCGCCTGATGCTACAATGTAGATCTCCTTAGCCTTACCTTCACGGATTGGCATTGCGAAACCGCCGCATACAACGTCGCCAAGTACGTCATAGAATACATAATCAAGATCTTCTGTATAAGCTCCGAGTCTTTCAAGAAGACCTATTGATGTGATGATTCCTCGACCAGCACATCCAACACCTGGTTCAGGACCGCCTGACTCAACGCATCTTGTACCGCCAAAGCCTTCCTTCATGATTGAATCAAGCTGTACATCTCCATCTTCACGAAGTGTATCAAGAACAGTCTTCTGATGAAGACCTCCAAGTAAAAGTCTTGTAGAATCCGCCTTAGGATCACAACCTACAACCATTACCTTCTTTCCAAGTTCAGCAAGACCTGCTGTAAGATTCTGCGTTGTAGTTGACTTACCAATTCCACCTTTTCCATATATCGCAATCTGTCTAAGCTCTTTCTCTGCCATCTCTATCTTCCTCCTTCAACCGTGGCTAAATGTCTGTTTTGTGTTAAGCACTTTAAGATATACAAGTTTTGAAATATCAATTCCTCCCGGAACACCAACCGCATCGGCTCTGCATCTGGAGCAGTGCATGAATACATCTATGTATTTAATTGCTGTAGCCTTTGCTCTCTCAATATCGTGACAAGTCGGTGCACTGCACCATGCAAGCTCTGCCTGTGGTATGAGAGGGATGATGTTGTAGATTTTGGCTCCCGCCTCAGAAACTGTCTTTGCTATAGTCTCTATATGATCTTTGTTGATCTCAGGGACAAGAACAGTATTAACCTTAACGGATGTCCCTGAAGAAGCCACTTTCCTTATTCCTTCAAGCTGATTGTTAATGAGGATCTTAGCTGCTTCTTCGCCTGTATATCTTTTCCCATGATATACAACCGCGCTATTAAGCTGTGCCTGGATTTTTGGATCTACTGCATTGACTGTAACTGTAAGAGAATCAACACCAACATCTATGATCTCATCTGCCCTGTCGGGAAGCATGAGTCCGTTTGTACTCATACATTTGATAAGATCAGGGAATTTATCCTTTATAAGTCTGAATGTCTTAAGTGCAAAGTCTGTAGCGAGTGTATCGCCAGGGCCCGCGATTCCTGCAACGTGGATGTCAGGATTTATTGCGATCGCCCTTCCTACTGCTTCTAGTGCTTCCTCCGGTGATATTACTTCACTTGCAACTCCCGGTCTGTCTTCATAATCATTTATCTGTCTGTCGCAGAATTTACATGCTATATTGCAGCCCGGTGACACAGGAAGGTGTATTCTTCCTTTATTGCTCTTCTGGCCACGGGCAAAGCATGGATGGTTCTGCGTAAGCTCCTGGTAACTTTTTGCCACTATGCTGCCTCTTTTCTATAAAACTGCCCTTAGCCTGCTACTTCGGTTGCTCCTTAGCAAACCAGCCTTTATCCTGCTGCCAGGGTCTTACTTTCAGTATCATTTTCCTGCGCCTTGTCTTCATCTTTTGCAAAGCCGTCAGCTATCAGCTCATTTACAATATCTTCAATAAAGCCATGTGCTTCGAAGACTCTTTTGCCATGCTGTATCATGTACGAAGCTGCGGATTCGCCGATCCTTAAAACGAAGATCGCATCTGCATCTATCAAGAGGTCATACGCTGCGTCAAATCCGCCTTCGCAGTGACCCTTGCACAGAGGATTGATCCTTCTTTCTTCTACGTATTCAGCTTCCTCTTCGTCAATGTCATATATCTGAAAATACTGTGCTGAACCAAAATGTTCATCTATATATGCATTATTACTGCTGGCAAATGCCACTCTAAGTTTTCCCATAATAGCCTCCTTCGGGCTCTCCTCATTCTTTATGCGAACTTTGAAAGTGTATTACTGTAGATATCTTCGATAAGACGAAGGCCGCCTGTGAATCCAACATATCCTGTTCTCATGACAAGTCTGTAATCTGTAGGAATCGCAGCTGATATGAAGTCATAGTTCTTTTCACGGGCTATCTGCTTGTCCCAGCCTGCGCCTATGATGACGCCCTTGCCCTTATGGCTTAGCTCTCTTATCTTGTTCTGAGCCTTGCCTGCATCAGGTGAGAAGAAAACCGGCACCTCTCTTTTCTTTGAAATACTCTTTAGTTCTTTTTCTATCTCTTCCTGATATTTTTCAGGCGTATCATCTACGATGAACTGTTCCTTTGGAATAACTCCTGTTTCGTTAATAAGGAACTTTGAGATTCCAAGAACATATCCTGCGTCGTGGATGATGTGCGCATGGTTTGGAAGTCCGTATCTGAACTCGAGAAGGAATGTTGCAAGATCCTCAAGCTGAGCGTAGTAGGCATCTGATTCTCTTTTTATAAATCTCTTAGCCTCAACCTCGTTGATGTCTGCGCCCTGCTCTATGGCAAAAGTAATGACTTTATTGAGGAACTTCTCTGTCTCATTTGCGCCTATCGGGATGTTTGGATACTGCACATATGGCTGTCCGTATACATTCTTAAGATGATCGACTATATCTTTTCCATACCATGGAGATACCAGGATATTGAAGTTTGCTTTTGGTATACTCTGCCACTCACGTACACCCTCTGATCTGTCGCCAAACAGGATGTTGACCTTAAGTCCGATAGCTTCAAGGAGGCGCTTGTACTCATCAAGATTGCCTCTCCAGAACATATCCTGATAAGGAATTGAAGCAAATACATTGACTGTATTCTTCTGGCTTCTGAATGTGGACTCGTCCTCGTACTGGCTTACGTACTGATCGATGATGGCATTGACTACCACTGAGTGTGATACGTAGTTGTTACTCTTAAATCCAGGGCTTTCAACATATACAATTGGTTTACCCTGATCTCTGAACTCTTCAGCAACAGACTGCACGTCATCGCCCACGATACCTGCTGTACATCCTGTGAAAATAACCTGAAGATCTGAATTAAGTATTTTATATGAATTATCTACAAGCTCTCTTAATCTGTTTACACCACCGAATACAACTTCTTTTTCTGAAAAATTGGAACAAGGTGTTGTACTGCCGCCTGCATATCCCTTAGACCTTTGAAAAAAACCTGATACCATATCTCCGCATCCAGGTCCTGAGTGAAGGATGGGAAGTGCCTTCGGGATAGCAACTACTGTCTGCATTGCGCCAAGAGCACATGTAAATCTTTCCTGTTCAATTATTCCTGCTCCCATTTAAATAACCTCCGTCTTAGCTTCTTTTAGGAATGTGTCAGGCTGCTCGTTCATCCACCACTCTGTATATGGATTTGAAGCATGCTTTGAAAGGTTCTCGATGAACTCTGTGTTTTCAAGAGTTTCAACGATCTTCTCACCATAGCTTATGAGTCCTTCATAACCCATGTTAGCCTGCTCGTCTTCTACAAGAAGTGAAGGAATTCCAAGCTTTGCAGCCCAAAGTGTGATTCCGCCATGTCTTGCAAGAAGGATGTCAGGACGAATCCTGTTAAGTACATTTACGAATTCGAATTCCTGCTTAGCGCATACATTGTAGTTAGGAACATCACCGTAGTCTCTTACTCTTCTTTCAAGAAGATCTGCTGCGCCGTCGCCTCCGTCATAAGTTGGATCATGATGGAATACGCTTGCTCCTACAGCTTCCATTCCAAGGTCACCGACTATGTTAAGAAGTGCATGTCCGTGAGCGGAACCTGCTGTAACGTATGCTCTTACTCCTTTAAGTCTCTTACGAAGCTCTTCTATCTTAGGGAGATATTGTTCTTTCTTTTCTTTAATAACCTGTTCTGCTACATCTTCTTTGTGGAGGAGCTTACCAAGTTCTCTGAACCATCTGTCTGTCTGAATGATTCCGTATGGAGCTGCTGTTCTTATCTCAGGAACTCCATACTCCTGCTCAAGGGCTGCTCCAAGGTATGAACCAAGTGTAGGACAGATCTGAACTGTAGCAGTTGCCTCAGAAGCATGTGCAAGGCCTTCCACTGTTGAATATGGTGTGATGAGATTTGGCTTTACTCCAAAAGGCTCAAACCACTTGGTGAATACATCTGATCCCCAGAAGTTGATAACATTTATAAGTCCGTTGTCTTTTTTGACCGGAGGCTTTACAAGCTTTCTTACGATTCCGTGGTAGCCTGCATCAAAACCTGTTGTCCATACTGTGGATCTGAAGCCTTCACAGTAGATAGCAACTACCGGCTTTCCGATCTCTTCTTCAGCTTCATTTGCTACGCTCTCGATGTCATCACCGATTATTGCTGATGCACAGGAGCTTAGTACGAATATAGCTGATGCATTTGTTCTTTCATTTACTTCACGTATAGCTTTTGCAAGTTTTCTTGCTCCGCCGTATACTGTGTCTGTTTCTTTGAGATTGGTTGAGAAGATCTTTCTCTGAGTAGGATTGTCGATGCCTCTTCTTGGTTTTGCATTTACATAGTATGTAAAGTTGAATTCATGAAGGCATGATGCGCATCCCACAGGTCCGTGTATGATAACCGCTGCATCCTGAATAAGAGTGACCATACACGCGGCTTTGCTGATCGAACATCCTGCACACTGCTGGAATTTACGATCCCTGTTCTTAAGTCCACCGCATCCCGATTCATTAACAAGACCCTTTGCTGATCCCTGATAACCCGTGATCGAACCAAGTCTTATCTCCCTTATGGAAACCTCGGGTATGCTTATGTCCAACTTGCTCATTTCTTTCCTCCTGCCTGAAAACTAAACTTTGATTTGTTGTTCTAAGTACTATATCATTTGTAAATTTTTTTGAATAATACTTGTAAGATATTTCCGGCTATAGTTTTAAAATATAACTGACGTATTTTTCAAAAAAGGAAGATTTTTTGATTCAAAAACTATACATCTTTTATAAAAATGCAGTATACACATTTATTAATGTATACTGCATAAGTATTATCTTATGTCACGAGCAAAGCTAACTCGTGTCATCAGACGCGGGAAGCTTCTATTGCCTGAAGCAGATCTCTTGTAAGTTCATCCCCGTCTTCGATACCTACAGATACTCTGATAAGACCATCCGTGATGCCAACACTGTCTCTGACTTCCTTCGGAATAGCAGCGTGTGTCATAGTTGCAGGATGGCATACAAGTGACTCAACGCCGCCAAGACTCTCTGCAAGAGCAAAGATAGAAAGAGCTCTGAAGAACTTATTAATGTCATGACCTTCTGTAAGCTCGAAGGAGATCATAGCTCCGCCGTTCTTGGCCTGTTTAAGGTTAATATCATGTCCCGGATGATCCTCAAATCCAGGATAGTATACGTTCTTGACATCAGTATTGTTCTTAAGGGCATCTGCAATCTTTACTGCATTATCAACATGCCTGTCAAGACGAACGCCAAGAGTCTTGATACCTCTAATAAGAAGGAATGAATCGAAAGGCCCAAGGACACCTCCTGCCGCGTTCTGGATAAATGCAATTTTTTCGCCGAGTACTGCATCATTGACTACTACAAGTCCTGCAACAAGGTCGCTGTGACCGCCAAGGTACTTGGTAGCGCTGTGGATCACTATATCCGCACCATGCTCTATTGGTCTCTGGATATAGGGTGTATAGAAAGTGTTATCTACTATATGAAGAAGTCCGTGCTTGTGAGCTATATCGGAGATAGCCTGAAGGTCTGTGATACCAAGAAGGGGATTGGTTGGAGTCTCTATATAGATGGCCTTGACATCACTTGTTATAGCTGCCTCAACCTTGGCTGGATCTGTTGTATCTACTGATACAAAGCTGATGCCAAAGTTATCGAATACCTTGCTAAGAAGTCTATATGTTCCGCCATATACATTGTCAGATATGATGAGCTTATCACCCTGTTTGAAAAGGCTAAGAACTGTTGTGATGGCTGCAAGACCTGATGCAAAAGCAAAGCCCTGTGTCCCGTTCTCAAGATCTGCAATAAGGGCTTCCAGAGCCTTCCTTGTAGGGTTGCCTGTTCTTGAATATTCAAAGCCCTTATGAACTCCGGGGATCTCCTGCTCGTAAGTAGATGTCTGATATATCGGGACATTAACAGCTCCTGTCAGTTCGTCGCCGTATATTCCTCCATGTATAAGTTTTGTTTCTATTTTATGATTACTGAATCTGCTGATTGCCATGACCGTTACCTCTCTAATTAAGATGATGTTTAATATCATTCGTACAGATGTTCACTAAAGTATCTGTCGCCTCTGTCAGGGAAGACTGTGACTATATTCTTGCCCTTTTCTTCTCTTGCTATCTGCTTGGCAACATAAAGGGCAGCTCCTGATGAACTTCCTGCAAATACACCTTCTGTATGAGCAAGTTCTCTTGCCTGACCGTATGCCTGATCGTCATTAACTTTCACAACTCTATCTACAAGAGACATATCCATTGTGTCTGCTATGAAGTCGTTGCCTATTCCTTCTATCTTATAGTCAGCATGCTCGCCGCCGCCCATGGTAGAGCCAACAGGATCTGCAAGAACTGCGATGATATTAGGATTTTTCTCTTTTAAATATTTGACAATTCCGGAGAAAGTACCGCCGCTGCCGGCACCTGCTACAAAATAGTCGATATGTTCTGACATATCTCTCCAGATCTCAGGTCCTGTTGTACGGTAGTGGACAGCGGGATTCTCAGGATTTACAAACTGTCCCAGCTGGACAGCTCCCGGCGTAGAAGCTACAAGTTCATCAGCCTTTTTGATAGCTCCCTGCATGCCCCCTTCTGTAGGTGTATTGATGATCCCTGCTCCCAGCATCCTCATGAGAGTCTGCTTCTCAGGAGAGAACTTTAAAGGAACTACGAAGATAACCTTATATCCTTTACCCAAAGCACCAAAAGCTACTCCTATACCGGTATTCCCCGCTGTGGCCTCTATGATCACACTTCCCGGTTTTAATATTCCTCTTTTCTCAGCATCTTCGACCATTGCGTATCCAACGCGGTCCTTGACGCTGCCACAAGGATTGAAAAGCTCCAGCTTGGCATATATATCTGATGTTATGCTCTCATCTGCCCTCTGGAGCTTGAGCATGGGCGTATTACCTATAGCTTCCTTTAAAGATTCATAATATTTCATACTCCGTTCTCCTCACATTTCAATTCATCATAGGTATTACTAAACTTAAATACAGAATGTATGACTTCTTAAACGTAAATTACAGAAACGCGCATTTACTGCGTGTTTCGTGATTCAATGGATCTGTTGGCAATAGAGCCTTCACCGAAGGTGAACTCAACCTGCTCTATTGCTGTATTTTTGAATCTTTGATTCAAAAATGTATACCAATATGATCTGCCATTATATTCTTTGGCAATCCTTTTATCTTAGGACTGCCAAGGATATTATTTCTATATAAGATCAGCCAAGCTGAGCCTTAATAGCTTCAACCTTATCAAGTTTCTCCCAGGTAAAATCTGCATCGTCTCTTCCAAAGTGTCCGTATGCTGCAGTCTTCTTATAAATAGGTCTTCTAAGATCAAGTGAATCAATGATGGCTTCAGGTCTTAAGTCGAATACGTTCTTAACAACCTCAACGAGCTTTTCATCTGAGTACTTGCCTGTTCCGAATGTATCTACGGTTATAGATACAGGTTCGGCAACGCCGATAGCATAAGCAAGCTCTATCTCAAGCTGATCTGCAGCGCCTGCTGCTACGAGGTTCTTGGCAACCCATCTTGCTGCATAAGCAGCGCTTCTATCTACCTTTGTCGGGTCCTTGCCTGAGAAAGCTCCGCCGCCGTGGTGTCCGGCTCCACCGTAAGTGTCTACGATGATCTTACGACCTGTAAGTCCTGAATCTCCCTGGGGTCCACCTATTACGAATCTTCCGGTAGGATTGATGAAATACTTAGTAGCCTCATCTAAAAGCTCTGCAGGGATAACTGCTTTGATGACATATTCTTTTATATCTTTGTGGATCTGTTCCTGAGTTACATCAGCGATATGCTGAGTGGAAATGACGATGGTATCTATTCGCTTAACTTTCTTGCCTGAGTCATCAAACTCGACAGTAACCTGACTCTTCCCATCAGGTCCAAGGTAAGCAAGTGTGCCATCTTTTCTGACTTTGGCAAGCTGTCTTGTAAGTCTGTGGGCAAAAGAGATAGCCGGAGGCAGATACTCAGGTGTCTCATTGGTTGCATATCCGAAGATGATACCCTGATCTCCTGCGCCTGTTCCGTAGTCCTTGGAAGCGCCTTCTTGTTTGGACTCGTATGCCTTGTCTACGCCAAGTGCGATATCTGCAGACTGTTCATCGATTGACTGAAGGACTGCTATGGAGTCAGCATTGAATCCATCTGAGTTCTTGGTATATCCAATCTCCCTGATCGTATCTCTGACAACCTTGGAAATATCTACATAAGCCTTGGTTGTGATCTCGCCTACGATGAGTGCAAGTCCTGTCGCTACAGTTGTCTCTGCTGCAACTCTTGACTTAGGATCCTGCTCTAAGAGTGCATCAAGTATTGCATCTGAAATCTGATCTGCTACCTTGTCCGGATGTCCCTCTGTTACTGATTCTGATGTAAATAATTTTCCCATAATTGTCTCCTCCTTTGACCGTGTTTACTGTATTCATACTATTTCTATAGGAATTGAATGATTGTATTCTAGCACCCTATTTCAGATTTGTATAATAGCTTTTTCCTATAACTGGATATAAAAAGACTCCTGATACAGCGAAATGCCATATCAGGAGTCTTTTTTACCCGATCATTATTACCATATACCAGCGCTATACTATAGATAATTACTGCTCTGCTCTTGCCATTGCTTCTTCGAAATCTCTTGTTCCTTCGAATACATTATTGGAATAAGGATTACGACCAGCTTTGATAGAGCGCTTGATAATAACCATGATGCAGACTACATTAACTATAACAGCTGCAATTGCTATGAATCCCTGCATTGTAGGATCAGCAGTTATACCCATTTCTGCGATAGCCTTATTGGCTTCCGCACTCTTTCCAAGGCCTGAATTGTAAAGTTCAATAGCCTTCTCATACAGATTCATTGTAGTAATTCCAGCTTCTGTTGCGCCGCCATATACTCTTGGAAGAGCTGCTGCGAATGTGCCCTTAAGCTGGAAGAGTGGTACTACCTGAGCCCACATGCACCAGATTGCAAGAGTGTTTGCACGATTCTGGATCCATGCTCCCTTGTTCCAGAATGCATTAGCAAAAGTAGGTGCAAGTAAAAGTGCTACACCGCAATACCATGAGTGTGTAGGAAGATTAAGATATGTATACTCAAAGTTCCATACATCATAAGCGATAATGAACCATATAGTCATATCAGGCCAAAGCATATCGCTGTGATTCTTGTCTTTGGAAGTATAAAGCTTAACACAACCTGTCATACAGAAAATATTGATCATACCAGCGATGAAATTAAGAACATTCCACCATCCGCCATAGATGAACACGCCTTCATTAGATGCCCACCATGCGCCTGAAAGATCACCTGTAATGCAAAAAGCTGCATATGCTGACTCAAGATCTGATACATTAGCGATCATGATATTAGCAGAAACGATGATCCAAGGCCACCATTTGAACCATTCTTTCTTGCCAAGGCCCCATTTATATTTGATCATCATAAAGCCCACACATCCTATATCAGCTGCGTAGAGCTTAAAATAGTGGAACCAGCCATCCATGTATGCCATTGTAGGATTAGCCGCTCCGCCAAATGCTCCTAAATGTATAGCTATAAAATATACTGTCAGTATTAATGGAATTATCACGAATACGACCATTCCACCAATTTTTGTGCGGCGTCCAATCTCATTTACAAGAATAAGTCCTGCAAAAACAAGAATCCAGCCAAGAAGCTGCATCGCTGCACTAGATGAGTAAAGTTGAAATATCATTATATATTTCCTCCTCCTTTTTAATCTGTAGGTAAATTATAAACATTTTATAAACTTATATCAACAAGTTTTTGTGTTATTTGCTCGATATAATAATAGTTTCCTTTTATTTTTTGTGCAGTTTCCATAACATTTATAAACTAATTATAAAATCATGATGATGAATTCTCAAAAATACCATATGCGGCGGAAACTATTTTCAAAACAAGTTGTATTTATTTTTATGACCAGTATTCAGCTTTTCCTTGATGATAAGCACCTAGTACATTTATAATGATGTAGCCAGAAACCCATTACCTTTGGGTGCCGGTTAATTTCACAATGCATAGATATGATTCAAACATGAAAATATATCAACTAAGGAGATGACAATATGAAAAAAAGATTATTAACTACTATGTTTGCTCTAAGTCTTGCACTTACTGCATGCTCATCACCACTTGTAGATAATGATTCACAAAAAGAAACTGAAGAACAAAATAATGATTCTTCTACCGATAAAAGTGATACTTCTTCTAATGAAAACAAAGAAGGCGAGAGCTCAGATATAAGTTCAAGTTCTGCAACTGTTTCTGAAGATGAAAGTCAAGAATCTGCTTCAGACGATGAAGAGAAATCAACTACACCTTTATATAGACTAGTATCTAACGATGACACAGCTATATACTATGACGATCTTTATAATTCAGAAGTTGCCGGTCAGTATCATGTAGAATCATTAATACTTATGGAAGAATGCAAGGATGATTATAAAGAACTATATAATGCACTTCACCAGATAGCTGAAGAGAAGCTTGAAGTATTTAATAGCGAGCATAGTGAATTCCATGATTTTGCACTTTCTGAATATGAAGCCCAGTTAAACGAAGGCAAGAATCCATATAAGAGCTATGTTACAAGCCAAATCTATCTTAAAAGAACATCTGATAAGTATCTTAGCTACTACGATAACATTGAATACAGATGGGAAGAAACCAGGCCTTATCAGAAGATTGGACATACTTTTGATATAACAACAGGAAAAGAAGTCGATCTTGGTGATGTTTTAAATATCACAGAAGATGAACTTAACGACATAATTGCAAATAAGCTCCGAGAAGATAAACCTGATGAATCTGATGCTCTTGAAAATGTTGAAGATGCTCTTTCCAAATATCATTATGGCCTTAGCAAAACAGGTGATGATGATATGATCTATGACTGGTACTTTAGTGTAGATGGTGTGCATCTTGTATTTAATGCATACGATATTGTTGACGATTTCTCTTTTGGAAGCTGCGAAGTTGTAATAGCCTATGACGAAGACTGCATCAATTCTGAATATGTTTATAATACAGATGGTGGCTATTCATATATGAGAACAGATATGTCTTTGATGTCTGAAGACTATTATTCAGGAGGAAGCGTTTCAACTCCTCTTCTTATGTACTCATTAGATGATTCAGATGAAGAATATGCCGACTCACTTATTGTTGTTAATGGCGATGAAACTGCAAGTATCGATGATGTCTACTGGGAAGTCGATGATCCATATAAAGTCTACGATATTGTCACTTCTGATAACAGAGAATATATTTACATAACAATTGAAGGCATAGCACAGGAATGGAATCTGTTCGTATTCGACATCACAGATGGCGGCGTTACTGCCTGCGGTCATAAGTCATATATAATGGCAAATCTCGGATATACCAAAGATCCTGACTTTGCAGGAGATCCATGCTTTACAGATCCTGATAAGCTGATGATTCCTGTATTTACTGATATTTTTGGTTCAATCATCTCATACTCTTATGATATTATAGGAGATGACGGAATGCCTGAGCATGTTCTTGACTACTACAATATCTCATGGGCTTCTTCTGAGATAAGGGCAACTAAAGATATAGATGTTTACAAAGTTAGTGATGACCAAACAGTAGATGATACACCAACCACTTTAAGTGAAGGAACAATTGTTTTCCCTGTTCGAACAGACAATGAAACCTATATTGACTGTCAGCTTGAAGATAAAAGCATTGTAAGAATCTATGTTGAATATAAAGACAACTCCGGCTATATAGATGGAACAAATGTAACAGAACTGTTTGATGGTCTTATCTTTGCCAACTGATCTTTGAATCACAAAATCGCTTCTCACGAAGTAAGCAGCAAATGAAGATTTCTGATCTAAGATTATAAATATATATAAGGTGTCAAAAAGAACTTTTGACACCTCTATCTTATTATATTAAAAATATATTTTTCAACAGGGGAGGTTTAATATGCTTTATAACATTTCAAATGAAGAACTTACAGTATCTGTAGACAGCAGCGGCGCTGAGATACGCTCGGTTAAAGATAAGTCTGACTACGAATATATGTGGCAGGCTGATCCAACATACTGGAAGCGCACTTCACCGGTTCTTTTCCCACTTGTTGGTAATTATAAGGATAAAGAATCAGTATATAATGGCAAGACTTATGTAATGTCACAGCACGGCTTTGCAAGGGATATGGAGTTTCAACTTGTAGACAGCTCCAAAGACAGCATAGTATTCCGCCTTGAGGATAACGAAGATACTCTTAAGAAGTATCCATTTAAGTTTATGCTTGAAGTAGAATACGTCCTTAATGAAAAAAGTATATCTGTAAACTGGAGAGTATCAGGTAAGGATGAGGATGTGATCTACTTCTCAATAGGTGCTCATCCTGCATTTAACTGCACACTCGAGGATTCATATCTGACATTTTCTAAGGAAAAAGGAGCTTCAAAAAGCGCTCCTTCTAAAGAAAAACTCGTTTCATATGTACTTAATTCAGAGGGTCTTATTACTTCTAAGACAAACGACTACGCACTTGATGATGGAAAGCTCCATCTTTCAAATGAACTTTTTGCAGGCGATGCCCTTGTAATTGAGGATATACAGGCAAGAAGCGTATCCCTGTTTGAAAATGATAAAAGGATCGTAACTGTAGACTTTGATGCACCGCTCTTCGGCCTTTGGTCTCCTGCAGGCAAGAATGCACCGTTCATGTGCATCGAGCCTTGGTATGGCAGAGCTGATGGGGAAGACTTTGATAAGACTCTCGAAAACAGAAAGTATGGAAACATGCTTAAAGCTGGCGATGTCTTCGAAGAAGGATACACTATGACTTTCTAAAAGATATACACTGTGATGTTCTAAAGATATACACTAAGTTGTTCTAAAGTTTACACTATGATGTTCTAATATACATTATGATGCTTGCCTTTATGGGGCCGCAGGCAGCCCCATAAAGGCTATAAATCAATTCTTACCCTGAAGTCTTTTGGTAACCGCGATTGCAGAAGGTGTAATCGCAAGTCCTTCTCTTGATGTTTCGCGAAGGCACTCTGGAATCTGCTTTCCAATTCTGCGCATAGAATCAATAACTTCGTCTGGTTCAATTGCACTTCTGATTCCTGCAATCGCCATCTGAGATGACACAACTGCGTTAACTGCGCCTGATACATTTCTCTTGATACACGGAACTTCTACAAGTCCTGCAACAGGATCACAGGTAAGCCCCAGCATGTTCTTAAGGGAAAGTGCTGCTGCGTGGACTATCTCTTCATTGTTACCACCTTCAAGATATGTAAGAGCGCCTGCAGCCATGGCACTTGCTGAGCCGATCTCTGCCTGGCATCCACCGCCTGCGCCTGCTATACATGCACTTGTGGCGATAACTTCACCTATTCCAGCAGCCACATAAAGAGCCTGTGCTATTTTTTCCTCAGATACTTCTTTTTGTTCTTTATAAGACAGAAGAACTGCCGGTATAACTCCGCATGATCCAGCTGTAGGAGCAGCTACTATTCTCTTCATGCAGGCATTTGATTCGCCCATCTTTATTGCTTTTTCCATGACCTGAGTAATATAGTCGCCAAGAAGTCTGTTCTCTTTCATTCTATACTTATGGAGCTTCTCTCCGTCTCCGCCTGCAAGGCCGCTTGCTGAGCGAAGTGTGGGATCATATTCTTCATCGGCTGTTCTCATGGCACGAAGCATGACGAGCATTTCATTAAAGCTTTCTTCTCTTGATACATTGCGCTCTTTCATGTCATCAAGCATTACAACTTCCCAGAAGCTTACATTCTGCTCATCTGCCTGTTTGATTATATCTGTTAATTTTGCAAAACTCATTGCCTGTTCTCCAATTTATTGAAAGGATGAAAATCATTCCTTTTAAATTCAATATCTTTAGTAATTATTTATTTTTATCAGTAAATATACTTATTTTCTATTCAGCAAGACTATAGTAGATAACTTTGGTAATTCCCTCAAGGTGTGCAAGCCACTTAACTGACTCAAGAGGCACTTCTTTATCACATTCTATGACCATGGCAGCCTCTCCGCCTCTACTAGATCTGTAAAGTTGCATGGTTGCGATGTTTATAGCTTTATGAGCAAGCATACTTGTAACTTCTGCAACGTGGCCTGGCTGGTCTACGTTGTGAACTATAAGCGTAGGATAATCGCCTGAGAAATTAGCTGCAATTCCGTCTATCTGAGCTATATTAATAAGTGATCCTCCTATAGACTCTCCAACAACTTCAAGCTCTCTTCCTGATACTCCTTTTAAGATAAGCTGGGCAGAATTGGGATGTGCATCTGCAAGCTCAGCTTCTCCAAAAGAAAGCTTCATCCCGGACTCCTGTGCATACTTATAGCTTTCAGGGATTCTCTTATCATCAGGCTTCATGCCAAGAAGGCCTGCAACTATGGCAAATCTTGTACCATGTCCCATTCCTGTTGCAAGAAAAGAGCCATAAAGATTGATCGTGGCTTCAGCAATAGGTTCTCCTATAAGCTTTCTTGATACATATCCTATTTTTACAGCTCCTGCTGTATGGGAGCTTGATGGGCCAACCATTATGGGCCCTATTATGTCAAAAAGATTCAAAATCGTTCTCCTACACTTTTTCGTTATTAACTCAAACTTCGCACATATAAAATATGTGCTATTCTTGGAATTGATTACCTTTAGCAGTTAATATAGGAATTACTTATCTCAAATGTCAAAAGGTTCATATCCTAAATCATAATATCATACAAGATACAAAACATCTTAAAAAAAATCAAGCAATAAGTTAAAATATAATCAAGTTAAGTCATATCATAGTAATAAGGGGGATCTATGAACAAAAAGTTTAGAAAAATAGCAGTTTTGGGGACAGCTGGATTTCTATCTGCGCTTGAAATTGGCTGCGCAGGCCAGGCTGCTGTCAATAGTTCAAATACTGCTTCATCACTTACAAGCGCAAGTACAGAAGCAGCTTCTGATTTTAATTCTGAAACGGAGAATACCTACATGGACCTTGAAGTAACTAATACTGTAAAGCTAAGTCTTGCAGATGCACAGACCTTTAATGATACCAATAAAGACGGCTACGGAGAATTCCAGGGATTTGGAACATCTCTATGCTGGTGGGCTAACAGGGTAGGCTATAGTGATGCTCTTACAAGTGCTACTGCTACAGCCTTTTTTGACAAAGAAAATGGTCTTGGAATGACTATAGGAAGATACAATATAGGAGGAGGCGACAATGTTTCTGACTTATCAGAATCAGAAATAGAGAGCCTTCAGGGTGAAAATCCTTATCTTCACAAGACGCATATCGAGCGATCTGATTCTGTTGTGCCAGGCTACTGCACTGATGTTACCAAAATTGATCTTGATACTAATTCCAAAGAATATTATGAAGAGAACTTTGAAAGAGCAGATTTTGAATGCGGCTTTGCCTGGAACTATGACTGGGATGCTGACAAGAATCAGATGAATGTTCTTAAAGCTGCAGCAGATGCTGCCGGAGATGAGTTCATTGCAGAAGCCTTTTCTAACTCTCCGCCATATTTTATGACTGTTAGCGGCTGCAGTTCAGGAGGAGTTGATCCTTCAGAAGATAACCTTCGAGAGGATTCCTATTCAGCCTTTGCAACATACATGGCAGATGTTATCGAGCACTGGGCAAGCGAAGGCGTTATTACCTTCCAAAGCGCTGATCCTATGAATGAGCCTGCAACAAGCTACTGGGAATACGCAAGTGCCAAACAGGAAGGGTGCCACTTCAGTCAGGGCGAATCTCAGTCAAAGATCCTTATCGAGCTTAATAACAAGCTCAAAGAAAAAGGACTTGATATAATAATCTGCGGAACAGATGAGACCAGCATTGATGCTGCTTACCAGTCCTATATAAATCTTAGCGATGAAGCCAAATCTATCGTTACAAGAATTGATACTCACGCTTATCAGGGAACACAGAGAAATGCGCTCAAAACTCTCGCAGAGACAGAGGGCAAGAATCTATGGATGAGCGAAGTTGACGGAACCTATTCTATTGGTAAAGAAGAAACCGGAATGCAGGCAGCACTTGGCTTTGCAGATGAGATCATAAGAGACCTTAATGAAATGAAGCCCACGGCATGGATCATGTGGGATGCTGTAGATATTCATGTGGACTCTACTAATGAATATGACACCTGCACAAGAGCTGAGGCTGATGAAATCATAAATAGCGGCGTTCCTTTCTGGGGAATTGCTATTGCTGATCACGACTTACAGGAGCTTTTACTTGGTCAGAAATATTATGCTTTTGGTCAGTTCACAAGATATATAAGACCTGGCTACTGCATCATTGGCTCATCAGATAATACTGTAGCTGCCTACAATCCTGAAGATGGCACTATTGTAATAGTTGCAATCAATACAAGACCAAGTGATGTAAAGTGGGAATTTGATCTGTCTGATTTTGAAGGCTTAGTATCAGATAAGACAATAACAGCTACAAGGACAAGCGGAAGTCTTCAGGATGGCGAAAGCTGGGCAGATGTCACAGATAGCATAGATCTTGACAAGACATCCAGCGATCAGTCATTTACAGCTGTACTTAAAGGAAGCTCTGTGACAACATTCGTCATTAAATGACCAGGATATCAAATTTGAAAGTGCTAAGACAGGTTACCTGGTACGACGCCTGAATTATTAAACTCGCAAACGCTTCGCTTTTTGCTCGTTATAAAAAGCGATAGTAAAAAGAAATTGAGGTGCGTCCTCATATATCTTTTTACTATCGCTTTATTATTTCAATGTTATATATACAATTGGTAAATAGGCCATAGCCTAATGATGATGGGTTTTCCGCCTAAATCCTTATAAGCCTTTAAACATATTTACAATATCTGCGCATTTCTTAAGGTGCAGTAAGTAAAGCCGTCTTCTTCATAGGTATCAAATTCTCCTAATACGCAGATATCGCCACCATCTTCAGGGAAGTCATCAGGAAATACAAAGTCGCTTGATGGCTCAAATTCGATTCCCTGTGAACAGCAGGCTGTTGCATCCATTATAATGCAGGCAAAGTAGTATCTATCCTGAGCCTCATCATAGTAGTAAGTAAAGAGTCCGTCCATCTTGATTGTCTTGCCAACATAGTTTTCAGGGAAATACATCATGTCATAAACTTCAGAATATACAACTGTAGCAGATTGCTCTGTAAGATCAATATCAACACCTTCTGTGCTACTAAGTGTAACTTCTGATTCATCAACAGATTCAGGCTGCGGAGCATTATCGCTTACGCCGCTTGACCTTTCATAAGATGAGCTGTTTACAATTGTTGTACTATTATCAGTACCCTGTGTATCAGATGATCCGCTTTCTGAATTATCAGATACAAGAGCTGAACTATCCTCTGATGCACTGCTTTCACCTTCAGCTGCAATGCCTTGTGAAAGTACATCGTTAACTGTTGGACTTGATGAAAAGGTTTCTTTTTTACCGGACTGACTTATATCACTGCATCCTGTCACAAGCATCATAAGGCTTATACCTAGTAACAGGCTTATCTTCTTTTTCATTTACTGATACCTCCTCTTATAGTTCCTACAAGACAGCAAATAAGGAATGCTACAACATCAGCTGCTACTATTGTAGAACCAACAGGTGTTCCTGCAAGAATAGAGATAAACATACCTATAAACGCGCAGATCACAGAAAATATTGCTGAGAAAATAGTAACTGATTTAAAGCTTCTAAATATCCTCATTGCGGACAATGCCGGGAATATAACAAGCGCTGATATAAGAAGAGAACCTACTAGGTTCATGGCAAGAACGATGATCACAGCAATAACAATTGCGATAAGGAGGTTATAGCCACCTGCATTGGTTCCTGTTGCTTTTGAAAAGTTCTCATCAAAGGTTACTGCAAATATCTTGTTATAAAACAGGATGAATATGATCACTACTGCTATCGACAGCACTATACATATCCATACTTCCTTCTGTGTCAAAGTAAGAATTGATGTTGATCCAAACAAGGTACTACATACATCACCTGATAAGTTTGATGATGTGGAAAATATGTTCATAAGAAGGTATCCAAAAGCCAGAGCGCCCACAGATATCATCGCTATTGCAGCATCACCTTTGATCTTGGCATTCTGACCTGTATGCAAAAGAAGTACTGCGCAGATGACCGTTATCGGTAATATCAGTACCATCTTGTTGGTAAGATTCAGAACTGAAGCAATTGCCAAAGCTCCAAATGCCACGTGTGAAAGACCATCACCTATATAGGAGAAGCGCTTAAGTACAAGCGTAACACCAAGAAGCGATGAGCATAATGCAATAAGTATACCTACTATCAAAGCGTAGCGTACAAATGGATATTGAAGATACATAAAAAATTTTTCTAACATATTAACCTCTTTGCTGCATTAAAAACAACTTACCAATGTCACTTTCAAGATATTTCTCTTTGGTCCCGTAGAAAATCTCTTCTCCAATATGGAGAATATGACTGGCATAACGAACTGCTGCCTTTATATCATGAGAGATCATAATAATGGTTATGCCCTCTTTATTGAGCTGTTCTATGGTATCGTACATCTGCAGCGTGACTTTTGGATCAAGTCCTGATACCGGTTCATCAAGGAGAAGTACTTTCTGGGTAGCACATAATGCTCTTGCAAGAAGTACGCGCTGCTGCTGTCCTCCGGAAAGCTCACGATAACACCTGTTTCTTAGATCAAGTATTCCCATGCGTTCCATGTTGGCATCAGCAAGCTTTTTTTCCTCTTTATTATAAAATGGTCTAAAAAGGCTGCGTCCCTGGCAACCGGAGAGAACAATCTCTCTCACGGATGCAGGGAAGTCCTTTTGTACTAGCGTTTGCTGAGGAAGATAACCGATCTCATTTTTCTTAAGACCATCACCAATAAGAATCTGACCATCAATAGGCTCCTGAAGGTGTAGCAGCGTTTTCATGAGCGTGGTCTTACCTGAACCATTCTCTCCCACGATGCAAAGGTAATCACCTGTATTCACTTGAAAATTAAGGTTACTGACTATGGTTCGTGATTCATAGCCAAGTGACAGATCTTTGATGGTAATTAAAGCCATGTTTACTTCCTCTTTTAAATCAATTTAATGCCTGTGTTAAAACTTCAAGATTGCTTTCCATAATAGAAAGATATGATGCACCATTTTGAACATCTTCTGATGTTGTTGACTGCATTGAGTCCATGGTAAGAATCTCCTGATCCTTGGTCTGTGTATTGGATACAATTGTCTCTGCGATCTTATGATTATCGCCTTCGATAGTAAGTACAACAGGAAGGCCAAGTTCATCTACCTTCTGGGAAAGGAATGTGATTGTCTCAAAGCTTGCTTCTGTTTCTGCAGAGCATCCTACGAATGCTGCATAATACTCAAGACCGTAATCATCTACAAGATATCTGAATGGGAAACGGTCACCAAATAAAACTGTTTTTGTAGCTGCATTTTCAACAGTTTCTGCGTACTTTGAATCAAGTTCATTTAATTTCTCTATATAAGCTGCTGAATTATCGCTGTATGTCTGCGCATTATCAGGATCAATGCTCTGAAGAGATTCAGAAATGTTCTCTACTAAAACAACTGTATTCTTTAAAGAGAGCCATACATGCTCATCATATTCAACTTCGCCTTCTTCGTGCTCTTCATGGGCCTCTTCCTCGCCCTCTTCATGCTCGTCTTCTCCCTGCATACCCTCGACAACTTCTTCTTCCTTAACTGATTCGCCAAGTACATCGAGAAGATCGATTACTACCATATCCTTGTTGGTAGCTTCTTTAAGGGCATCATCAACCCATTCATCAGACTCGCCGCCTACATATATAAACAGGTCGCAAGTAGAAATCTTAAGAATATCATCAGCTGTTGGCTGATAGCTGTGAAGATCTACGCCATTATCAAGAAGCATAGTAACTTCAGCATTATCTGTATTCTCACCGATCACATTCATAACCCAGTCATATTCAGGGAAAATTGTTGTAACGATCTGAAGCTTATCACCGTCTGAAGCATTCTCACTATTTGCAGAAGCATTAGCGTCTGTAGAAGCATTAGTGTTTGCAGAAGTATTATTGTTAGCTGCAGCAGCTTCTCCATTGCCGCACGCGCAAAGAGATCCAGCCATCATCATGGCAACCATCATAGATAAATATTTTTTCATTATAAAAATCCTCCATAAGTTATGTAATTATTACGTAGCAAAATAAAGGATGATTTTATGCATCAAATTTTTGAAATCCGCTTATAATGCGCATTTCTTGAAAAAGAACCTGTAGGTTAAACTCGCAAACGCTTCGCTTTTTGTTCGTTATAAAATCACTGCTGACGCAGTTCTATTTTATATATTAAGATAACAGACTAAAAGCAATCTGAGCAGTCTGCTTACATAATAAAAAACAGCTTCCAAAATGCATAGTTCACCCTTGGAGGTATATTTAATCGTTCATACGAACTTTTTGGGAAATAGGTGTTTCCTGTAACAGAATAAAATTAAAGACAGATGCACAAACAAATGTAAAAATCACAGGGACGATTACTGCAACTAAAAATGCCAATCCCCCGCCTATTTTATGAAGTGTATTCTCGCACATCTGAATCTGAGCACAGATAGGACAATCTTCACCAGTACAATCATGGTGAGCTTCATATGAAATATAGAAAGCAGAAAACAGCATAGCAATTATCATCAGCATTCCAATAATGCCGGCCATAGCTTTTTTAGGTCTGGATATACTTGAATTATTCATTACTGTTTCCTCCTTCCTTTGTTTTTATTGAGAACTGTTCCCAATTATACATCCTACTTTTTAGTTTTACAACTGCGAGCTTATAATCTTTGCCATTTGAAACATTCACCTTAAAACGCACACAAAAAACGGTCTACAACTGTGAAACTGTTGTAAACCGCTCTATATTTAACCAAAAATCTACTTATAGAGAACTTTTTTCAGTTAAGCTCTATCAGCCTTATCATAAGCAATCTGCTTAAGCAAGTTGAAAAATCCGCTCTTTACAGCAGTGTTATCATGATCTGCACCGGGTATCTCGTACCAAATATGGTTAGCACCATTAGATTCAAGAAT
>NZ_JAILQF010000096.1 GCF_024699075.1 Butyrivibrio sp. | reverse complement strand
ATTATATTACCAGTCTGAATCCCAGTCTGAGCCGCCCGAATCCCAGGAATCATTACTATCCCAGTCCGAATCCGAATCCCAATCTGAATCTGACGAAGATCTGAAATTATCTTCATAGTAATCGCTATCAGTAAAAGATGTTCCAATATCTCCATCAGAATACGAACTATGTCCTTCATAATAGTCAGAATATTCAGTATCAGAATCTATATAAGGAATATCATCATAGTAGTACCAGTCATCGCTAAGATAATCATAGGCATACCAGGAATCATCCTTACTATAATACGTATTACCGCCAATATTGTAATAGCCATTTTTGTTAACAGGAGCAAAGAATCTGCCCAAAAGGCCAAGTACAAGTGCTACTACTATTGCAATAGTTGCATATTTGGCTATGGATTTTTTGTTCGACTGCGGATTTAATAAAGCTTTGACAGCTACGATAATGGTAATTATAACTATTGCAATAGCAATATACTTAAGAAATTCCCCAATCGCAGCAAGCCAGCAAAATCCAATAAAAGCAACTATAAGACCTCCAACAAGCTCCCAGAACTTATCCGACAGGGAAGACTTTTTCCTTCCACTACCAGATGAACTTCTGCTGGAAGACTGATTACCCTTCTGTCTTGCAATCTCATCTTTGAGCTTTTGATATAACTCATTTACAGCGTAAGACTCATCTCCGCCTCTATATCTAACTGCTCTTTCGCCATTTGCTTTATTTTTATATACTACAAAATCGCCCGAATCATCTTTATAGATACCAAAAGCTTTGGGCTCTTTAATATCTTTTCCGATAAAAAATCTTGTGGTTTCTTCCGGCGGCAGATGATGATCTGTATACCACTTCTTTAGCTCTTCTATAGTAGTAGGAACGCCTGTAGCTTTCCTTACATTATCATTAGGAGCACCACAATTAGGACATTTTTCCAAGGTGTCATCATATTGAGAATTACAATAATCGCAAACCTTCTTCATAAATTATCCCCTCTGATCTCATTTCCCCTATTTTCAAAAAAGAGCCGTTGCCCCAAGGAAACGGCTCTTTCAAATACAAAATTATTATGCTTTAAGCATTAACGATCTTACCAAAGTCAGGTTTAAGGCTGGCTCCACCGATAAGACCACCATCAATATCAGGTTTTGAAAGAAGCTCAGCTGCATTGCCGGCATTCATTGATCCGCCGTACTGAATGCGAACTGCTTCGCTTGTAGCCTGATCATAAAGCTTGCAGATAAGCTCACGGATAAATCCGCATACTTCCTGCGCCTGATCAGCTGTAGCTGTCTCGCCTGTACCAATAGCCCAGATTGGCTCGTAAGCGATTACGAGATCCTTAACCTGATCAGCTGTTACACCGTCAAGATCCCATGTAATCTGTCTCTCGATCCATTCCTTATATGTACCTGCTTTACGAAGAGCAAGTGACTCACCGCAGCAAAGAATTGGCTTAAGACCTGCAGCGAAAGCCTTCTTAACTTTAGCATTGATAAGAATATCGTTCTCGCCGAAGATATCTCTTCTCTCAGAGTGGCCCATGATAACATATGTAACACCAGCATCTTTTAACATTGGAGCAGAGATCTCACCAGTGAAAGCGCCGCTATCTTCAATATAGAAGTTTTCAGCACCAACTTTAACGTTTGTTCCTTTTACAGCTTCAGCAACTGTTGTGATATCGATAGCTGGAACACAGTATACAACATCAACGTTATCATTGTTTACAAGATCCTTAAGCTCAGCGCAAAGTGCCTTAGCTTCTGTAGGAGTCTTGTTCATCTTCCAGTTACCGGCAATAATTCTTCTACGTGCCATTATTCTCTCCTTTTAAGCCAATGGGCGGCGTACAATAACGACACCCACTGACTATACTAATTCTATTATATTGTGTAGGTGCCAAAAGTATCTTCTGACACCGGTTGACGACCGGATTGTTCCGTTTATACGAAAATCCAAAGTCCCTTAAAATGTCTGATCACTGCCAAACATCCTGACCGGTTCTTTATTTATCGTCTGCAGCGTAAACGCCAGGAAGCTTCTTGCCTTCAAGGAACTCAAGAGAAGCACCGCCACCTGTTGATATGTGGCTCATCTTGTCAGCATATCCAAGCTGGTTAACAGCAGCTGCACTATCACCACCACCAATGATTGTTGTAGCGCTTGTCTCTGAAAGAGCCTTAGCAACTTCCTTAGTACCTGTAGCAAGAACAGGGTTTTCGAATACGCCCATAGGTCCGTTCCATACTACTGTCTTAGCTGACTTAACTGCGTCTGCATAAAGAGCGATTGTCTTAGGTCCGATATCAGCACCTTCCTTGTCAGCAGGAATCTGATCAGCATCTACAACTGTTGTATTAATAGAAGGATTGTCGATAGGGCTTGGGAACTCGTCGATACATACAGCATCTACAGGAAGAAGAAGCTTCTTGCCGAGCTTTTCAGCCTTTTCCATCATTTCCTTACAATAGTCAACCTTAGTCTCATCAAGGAGTGACTTACCAACTTCATATCCCTTAGCCTTAAGGAATGTATAAGCCATACCACCACCGATGATAAGTGTGTCGCACTTGTCAAGAAGTGTGTTGATAACGTTGAGCTTATCAGCAACCTTAGCGCCGCCAAGAATAGCTACGAAAGGTCTTACAGGATTCTCAACTGCATTGCCAAGGAAGTCGATTTCCTTCTGCATAAGGTAACCAACTGCGTTGTTGCCGCCTTTTTCCTTGATGAACTTTGTAACGCCTGCTACAGAAGCGTGTGCTCTGTGAGCTGAACCGAAAGCGTCGCATACATAGTCGTCAGCAAGATCAGCGAGCTCTTTTGCAAAAGCATCTCCTGCCTCTTCAGGCTTAGTCTCCTCTTTGCCTCTGAAACGAGTATTCTGAAGAAGAACAACATCGCCTTCGTCCATAGCTTCTACAACACCTGTAGCTGTAGGGCCTGTAACATTGTAATCACTTACGAACTTAACGTCCTTGCCAAGCTTCTCTGAAAGTCTCTTAGCAACCGGTGCAAGTGACTCACCCTCGTTAGGGCCATTCTTAACTTTTCCAAGATGTGAGCAAAGGATAACCTTACCGCCGTCCTTTACAAGCTTCTTGATTGTAGGAAGAGCTGCTACGATTCTGGTCTCGTCTGTGATCTCGCCATTTTTAAGAGGCACGTTGAAATCGCAACGAACAAGAACGCGACGTCCCTTTACGTTGATATCATCAACAGATTTCTTATTGAGTGACATATTTTATTCCTCCTGGGATTTAATATTTGAAAGAAATTATGAAGATAGCATACCGCTCGCGATATGCTTGCGCCGAGTGCGGATGCTTTAGCATCATTTACATTTCGCACGAGTGCGCATCTATTTCACCCTTTTTCATATTCATATGAAAAAGGGTCCGGTCCATATGGACCGGACCTCATCAAAAGTCTATTTCGATATTAGAGGCTGATCAACCAAGCTCTGCGAAATACTTAATTGTTCTAACCATCTGTGATGTGTATGAGTTCTCGTTGTCATACCATGAAACAACCTGTACTTCGTATGTATCATCATCAACCTTGTTAACAAGTGTCTGAGTTGCATCGAAGAGTGAACCGAATCTCATACCAACGATATCAGATGAAACGATCTCGTCTGTGTTGTATCCGAATGACTCTGTAGCTGCTGCCTTCATAGCTGCATTAACAGCTTCCTTTGTAACGTCAGCCTTCTTAACAACTGCGAAAAGAAGTGTTGTTGATCCTGTAGGTGTAGGAACACGCTGAGCAGCGCCGATGAGCTTTCCGTTAAGCTCAGGGATAACAAGGCCGATAGCCTTTGCAGCACCAGTTGAGTTAGGAACGATGTTAACAGCACCTGCACGTGATCTTCTGAGGTCGCCCTTTCTCTGAGGACCATCAAGGATCATCTGGTCACCTGTGTAAGCGTGGATTGTGCACATGATACCTGACTGGATAGGTGCATAGTCGTTAAGAGCCTTAGCCATAGGAGCAAGACAGTTTGTTGTGCAAGAAGCAGCTGAAATGATCTTGTCGTCCTTTGTAAGTGTCTTGTGGTTAACGTTGTAAACGATTGTAGGAAGATCGTTTCCTGCAGGAGCAGAAATAACTACCTTCTTAGCACCAGCATTGATGTGTGCCTGTGCCTT
>NZ_JAILQF010000071.1 GCF_024699075.1 Butyrivibrio sp. | reverse complement strand
TGAGATTTAAAAAAAATACATGAAAAATTATTGTATTTTATAAGAAAAAATATGACACTTTTGGATCGATAAAACAACAAAATTA
Organism: Butyrivibrio sp.; assembly: GCF_024699075.1. Next base: position 9,516 of record NZ_JAILQF010000071.1, on the reverse strand, counting down.
TTGCTATTTAAAGTAAGCAAATTCTGAATACGAGTGCGCAATATCTGGCAAGTTTCGTAGTATGACAATACTTATAATAAGTCTACAAGCTAGAAAAGTAGTGAATTTTGCGAGAAATTAGCAATAATTGATAAGCTAAATGATCTATTTATTTTTACAGAGAGGAATATTATATGAAAGCAGTTGCTACAAACCCGATTCTTTCGGGCTTCTATCCTGATCCATCTATTGTCAGGGCAAATGATGACTATTACATTCTTAATTCATCTTTTGCTTATTTTCCGGGACTTCCAATCATGCATAGTAAAGATCTTGCTAACTGGCATCAGATAGGCAATGTCCTTTGTAATGACAAGTCACTTCCGCTTGATGGAACAGGGCTTTCTCAGGGGCTGTTCGCACCGACTATCAGATACCATGAGGGCAAATTTTATGTTGTATGCACCAATATCACAAAGGGCGGTAACTTCATAGTTACAGCAGATGATATTAATGGACCGTGGTCAGAGCCTGTCTACATCAAGGGAGCTGACGGAATTGATCCCAGTATTTTCTTTGACGATGATGGAAAATGCTATTATATCGGAACTCATCCCAATCCTGAGGGAGAGAAGTATAGCGGAGACTATTACATATACATAGGAGAGCTTGACAGTAAGACTTTCCAGTTCTGCGGAGAGAAAGTCAATGTTTGGAATGGTTCAATGAGAAATATCATCTGGCCTGAGGGACCTCACCTTTACAAAAAGGATGATTATTATTACATCATGCATGCAGAGGGCGGAACTGGACCTAATCACTGCGAAGCTGTCTGCAGGAGTAAATCTCTTTTCGGACCTTATGAGAACAATATGAATAATCCCATCATTACTCACAGAGATATGGGAAGTCAGTATCCGGTGCAGTACGTAGGACATGCAGATCTTGTGGAAACGCCAGCTGGTGAATGGTTTATGGTAATGCTGGGAGTAAGGCGCACGGAAGGCTTTACAACAATAGGAAGAGAGACATTTCTTGCAAAGGTTATCTGGGAAAATGGCTGGCCCGTTGTAAATCCGGGAGTAGCAAAGCTTACAAGCATAGTTGATACAGGTCTTGAAGAGGTCTTGTGGGATGATGATGTAAAAGCTTCTAAAGATTACGACTTTACTTCTATGAATAAGATAGGACCTGAGTTTCTGACACTTAGAAACGAGCAGCAGGATAGATATGAACTTACACAAAAAGGCCTTGCAATGAAAGCTTCAAAGCTTCCTATAACAGAAGAATCAAACCCTTCATATCTTGGTCTTAGAGTTCAGGATCATGCATTTAAAGCAAGCGTATCTGTTTGCCACAATATATATGATGAGGCAGTTACAAAGGGACTTGTCCTTATGCAGAATGAAAGCTTTTCATTAAGACTTTTACTTAAGGGCAAAGAAGTCTGCGCTGTACTAAGACAGGACAAAAAGGACAAGGTGCTTGGATCTGTGAATGTTATGGATCTTGTTACTGCTGATTCAAATGAAGTATCTGTTACTCTCAAAATTGAAGTAAATGGATTAATTGCAAAGGCTTCCGCATTCATAGGTGGTAAGGAAACAGTATTTGATGAAGCGGATATCAGAGCTCTTTCAACAGAAATTGCCGGCGGCTTTGTAGGCTGTACTGTAGGAATGTTTGCTTTTGATAATACAGGCAAGGATCTTGATAATGAGGCTGTGTTTACAAACTTTAAATATGAAGCGTGAAGTGTTTGATCGCAGGAGAGCATGAATATGAACTATAAAATCGATAACCAAAAAAGCCTGATATTCTTTTATCCCAAAGGAACTCTTAGCGGTGTTAAGAAAGTCATGAACAAGGTTTCAGAAGATGTCAATAAAGTTCTGGGGATTACTTCTGAGTTTACTAAAGTCATGACATATTCTGATATCGGAGACAGCTCTAAAGATAATACTGATAACGGTACAAATTATATAAAAAGTATATTTGTCGGAACTCTTGGAGTATCAACTGATCTTCCTTTGAGCAGTGAAGAAGAGGATACGCTGAAAAAAAGAAGAGAAGCATATGCATTTCTTTTTAAGAAGGCTCCAGGCAGTGATGAAATAAGGCTTGTGATCATAGGAAGTGATAAAAGGGGTACAATATACGGCCTTTTCCATTTGTCTGAACTTCTTGGCGTATCGCCCTGGGTTAACTTTGCTGATGTAAGACCTGCAAAGAAAGAAGAGCTTCTTATGACAGATGAGGATGCTTTTATTTCCAGAGAACCTTCAGTAAAGTACAGAGGTCTTTTTATAAATGATGAATGGCCTTCTTTTGGTAACTGGACTATGAAGCATTACGGCGGATTTACTGCAAAAATGTATGAAAATGTCTTTGAGCTTATCTTAAGACTTAAAGGTAACTACCTCTGGCCTGCCATGTGGACATCTAATTTCTCACTTGATGGACCTGGCCTTTTGAGCGCTGAACTAGCAGATGAACTTGGAATAGTAATGAGTAATTCCCATCATGAGCCTTGTTCAAGACATAGTGAAGAGTGGGACCTTGTAAGAGGCGAAGATTCCAAGTACGGCAATGCCTGGAACTTTGACAAGAACAAGGAAGGTCTTACTAATTACTGGAGAGACGGACTTAAGAGAAATGCTCCTTTTGAAAATATCATAACTGTTGGTATGAGAGGAGAAAGAGATAGCGAGGTTTTAGGAAGAGAAGCGACCCTTAAAGAGAATATTGATTATCTTAAGGAAGTTATACTAACACAAAGAAATCTTATCAAAGAAGTATATGGTGATAATGCTGATGAAGTTCCTATGATGCTTGCTATATATAAGGAAGTTGAGAAGTACTACTTTGGAGATGAGACTACTGAGGGACTTAGAAGCTGGGATGGTCTTGACGGCATAACACTTATGCTGTGCGAAGACAATCAGGGCAATATGAGAAGACTTCCCGAAAACGGTGAGACTCACAACGGTGGATTCGGTATGTACTACCATTTTGACTATCATGGTGATCCTGTTTCATATGAATGGGTTAACAGTACATATATACCAAAAGTATGTGAGCAGATGAGCGAAGCTTATGACAAGGGAGTAAGAGATATTTGGATTGTTAATGTTGGAGATCTTAAACCTCAGGAATTCCCGATCTCATATTTCTTCGAACTTGCTTATGACTATGAGAAGTGGAGCGTTCATTCTGAGAAACCTTACCAGAGATTTCTTAAATACTGGACAGCTCAGCAGTTTGAAGGCTTCCTTGAAGACAAAGAGCAGAATACGGTAATAGAGCTTCTTGACCAGTATACATATCTTAGCAGTATCAGAAAGCCTGAAAGCCTTTATCCTTCTACACTTCACAGCTTTAATTACGGCGAAGCTGATCATATATATAAGAAAGTAGAGGAGATAAAACATAAATGCGACGAACTTGAGATGTACGTCCTTGGTAAGAGACTTAAGGAAATAGATTCAGCTTTATTTGAACTTGTTATATTCCCTTCAAAGATCATTGCTAATCATTATGAAATGATGATAGCAGCCGGCAAGAACAAGGCATGCGCTGACAGGGGAAGAGTAATAGCTAACTTCTATGCAGAAGAAATCGAGAAGTGCTACAGAATAGAGAAAAATCTGATCAGCACCTACCATTCTATAGAAAGCGGTAAATGGGACGGAATGATGCTTTCTGCTCATACAGGTTTTAGATACTGGAATGAAGAAGAGAATATGTATCCTTCAAGATCATATATATGGCCTGCCAATAAACACAGAATGGTAGTAACAGTACCTCTTACAGGTGAGTATTCAATGGGAGGCGACTGGACCAGAAAGAATCTCTTCTTATATGAATTCATCAAGCCTTTAGTTAATACGCAGACCTTCCTTATAGAAAATGGAGGAAATGAAGAACTTGAATGGAAGATAGAGACAAGTGAAGAATGGATAAGCGTTGACTTGTTGTGCGGAAAGCTTCCTCCATTTGAACAGGCTGATGAAAAGATAAGCGAAAAAGAGATCACTGTAACAATAGACAGAGAAAAGCTTATGAGTCTTGTAAAAGACAAAGCTTCAGATGATGCAGGAAGCGCTGACAAGAAGTCAGGCATTATATATAGAAACAATACTTATTATGTAGCGGGAAGTCTTCTTTTGACATCCGGCAATAAAAAAGTAACACTTGTGGTTCTTGCAGCATGTTACAAAGATGAAGATCTTGAAAAAGAGCATCTTGTTCCGGTTATTCCTGATGAATGGCTTCCATTTATAAGTAAAGAAGATCATCCTTCTGCATTTGAAGAAGTAAGACTTCCTGTAAATACCGGAGATTCTATAGGCCTTGCGATCGAAGCTTTTGAATATGAGAAGCTTAACCCTGATAATGAAAGAGAACTTAAAGTCATAAGTCCTTATGGCAAGTATTCATGCGGACTTAAAGCTCTTGGCACTAAGGATGAAAAAGATAAGTCTCATGACATATCTTACCTAATTAATACTATAGAAGAGGGTGATTATGAGTTTACCTTTATCATAGCTCCTTCCAATCCTGTAACTAAAGACAATTCATTGAAAATTGCTATTACCTGGGATGAAAAGCAATATTTGCTAAATCTTATCGATGAGAAATATGTAGGCGGAGATAATAGCAACTACTACTGGTCCAAGGATATATTCGCAGGCGAGCACAGACAAAGCCTTAAACTCCACTGTAATAAGGGAGTTGGAAGACTTGATGTTGATCTTACAGATGACGGAATTGTTATTGAAAGGATACTTGTTAAGCATTCTAAGAGCAAATGGCACAAAGGATTTCTTGGTCCTATAGCTTCGGATGGCAGATAACTTGTCATATTGACTAAACGATTGCGGCTCAAATTGAGCACTATTGTGGATGATAACAAATGATAGCAATGTGTGAAAAGGTAGTCGCAATAAATAGGAAGTTTGAGTAACTGTCTGAACGTATAATTTATATATGAAAACAAGTGCAGGAGATAGGTATATGAAAAGCATTAAGAAAGGCCTGGCAATCGGGGCTGTAGCGGTTCTGGCAGTAATAGGCATCGCTGCATTGTTTCTGACAAAGAGGGTCGAAAACTTTAGGGACAAGTACGAAGGGGTGGACCTTACTAAGGATGTTGAAGGTATGGAGCGAACGGGTGGCTATACCGGATATCTCTTAGAACATGAGGGAAGCAAAGATTCAACTCAGGATATTGATATTGACCTTTCATCATATGAAGCTGAAGGCGATGTCAAGTTTGAGGCAAACTATGAAGGAGAAAGCAATGTTCTTTATACAGAACTTGATTCAAAGGTATCCTTCAAAGTAAATGCTCCTGAGGAAGGCTTCTACAACCTTTACCTTGAGTATTATCTGCCCGAGTCAAGAGGTGTTGCTGCTGAAAGAGCAGTATACATTAACGGAGAACTCCCGTTCGATGATGCTATCAATATTTCTTTTTCCAGAGTATGGGTTGATGACGGAGATAAGAGAATTGATAACCAGGGCAATGAAATAAGACCTAAGCAGATCGAAGAGTACTGCTGGCAGAGTGCATACTTCAAAGATAAGCTTGGTTACATATCAGAGCCATACAAGTTCTACCTTAATAAAGGTGAGAATGAAGTAACACTCGAAGCGGTCAACGAACCAATGGCGATAAAGAGCCTGAAGTTCACAAGTGTATATCAACTTGCAACATATGAAGAATATACAGCGGCCAATAAAGATAACAGTTCTAATCAGTCTGAAGGATACACACAGATAGTTCAGGGTGAAGATTCATCCAGAAGATCAGAATCATCACTTTATGCAAAGTATGACAGATCCTCTCCCTCAACTCAGCCTATGTCACTCAAGCATACAGTTCTTAACTATGTTGGTGGTGAAGCATGGAGAACTAATGGACAGTGGATTGAATGGGACGTAACAGTAGAAGAAGATGGCTTTTATAATCTCACTGTTAAAGGAAGACAGAACTATTCAAGAGGTAATGTATCAAACAGAACTCTGTATATTGATGGAGAGGTACCATTTAAAGAAGTAGAAGAGATTTCTTTTCCTTATACCAATAACTGGTCACTTATAACTTTATCTGACGAAAATGGTAATCCTTATAATTTCTATCTTACAAAGGGAACTCACACAATAAGACTTGAAGCTTCTCTTGGAGAACTTGGTAATATTCTCGAAGAGATCGAGGATTCTACATACAGATTGAATCAGATATATCGTAAGATCCTTGTTTACACGGGAGCAACACCTGACCAGTACAGAGACTATCATATAGAGACTACTTATCCTGAGATCATGGAAGCTATGGATCTTGAGTCAAAGAGACTATACAAGATAGTTGATGACATGGTTGACTATTCAGGTCAGAAGGCTGACTCAATTGCAACAGCTCAGACAGTTGCCCAGCAGCTTGAAAGATTCTGTGAAAAGCCTAATAAGATAACTACAGAGTTTACAACATTTAAAGATAATATCACTTCACTTGGTACTGCTTCACTTAACCTTAGCATGACAAGACTTGATATTGACTATATCGAAGTTACAGCATCAGGAACATCACCTGTTAAGGATACTGAAACTGCTCTCGACAAGATCGGACATGAGATCAAGTCATTCTTTGTTTCATTCTTTGTTGATTACAACGCAGTTGGTGATGTATACGGAGATGGCGAAGATGTAGTTAAGGTATGGGTTCTTACTGGTAGAGATCAGGGAACAATCCTTAAGTCCATGATCGATGAAGATTTTACTACAAGCACAGGAATCAAAGTAAACGTTGAGATAGTTGATGCGGGAGCACTTCTTAATGCAGTACTTGCAGGAAGAGGACCTAATGTAGTTCTTTCTATAGGTGCTGATCAGCCTGTAAACTACGCACTTCGTGGCGCAGCTGAAGATATTACGCAGTTCTCTGATTATCAGGAAGTACTTAAGTATTATTCAGAAAGTTCATACGAACAGTATACACTTGACGGTCATATTTACGGTGTTCCTGAAACTCAGACCTTTAACGTAATGTTCTACAGAAAAGACGTTATGGAAGAGCTTGGTCTTCCTATTCCTAATACATGGGATGAGCTTATATCAGAGCTTCCTACTATTCAGGGTAACAACCTTTCAGTTGGTATACCTACGGCAGCAGGTTCATCTGCAAGTGCAGCAGCTTCCACATCGATCATGTCAGCTCAGCCTGATCTGTCTATGTACTTCTCACTTCTTTTCCAGTATGGAGGAGATGTTTATAACGAAGAGGGTACCAAGACTACTGTTGACGATGAAGCAGGAATCAGAGCTTTTGATGATTATGTAAGGTATTTCAATGATTATGGTATACCTACAATTTATGACTTTGTTTCAAGATTCCGTTCAGGTGAGATGCCAATTGGTATTGCTCCATATTCTACATACAATACTTTGATGGTATCAGCACCTGAAATAAGAGGTCTTTGGGACTTTACTCTTATTCCTGGAACAGTTCGTGAAAATGAAGACGGTACTACTTATATAGATCGTTCAGACTTTATATCCGGCGCAGCAACAATGATGATCAAGACAGAAGATGAAAACCTTCGCCAGAATTCATGGGAATTCATGAAGTGGTGGGCACAGCCTGAAACACAGGTAACATTCGGTCGAGAGATCGAGGCTCTTCTTGGTGCATCAGCCAGATATGCAACTGCTAACAGAGAAGCTTTCGCTAATTTGTCCTGGAGTTCAGATGACATTGAAGTATTAAATGCTCAGTGGGATCAGACAGTTGGAATCAGAGAAGTTCCTGGTGGTTATTACACAGGAAGACATATTTCCAACGCTATACGAAAGGTATTTAACGAAAAGGTAGATTCACGAGAAACCATAATTGACTACTCTATCAAGATTGATGATGAGATTACCAAGAAGAGACGAGAATTTGGTTTGCCGATTTATGGGGAATGAGAGAAGAAGGTATGAAAGAATTTTTCAGTAAGTATATTAAGCTGAGGAAGCGTGAAGCCATAATAATGGTCAAAAAGGCCAAGATGTCCAAAATGTGTTACGCATTCCTTGCACCATATGCAATTCTTTTCGCAATGTTTTTTGTCTATCCGGTTGTAGCTTCAATTTATTACAGTTTTACTTACTACAATATTTTGGAGCCACCGAGGTTTCTGGGATTGCAGAACTATGTATCACTGATACTTGAAGATGATGTATTTCTTACAAGTGTCAAGAACACGCTGATGATAGCGGTTATAACGGGTCCTCTTGGTTATATAATGTCATTCCTTTTTGCATGGCTTATTAACGAACTTCCAAGATGGGTCAGATCAATTGCGGTAATCGTATTCTATGCGCCATCAATTGCAGGTAACTGTTATGTTATCTTCTCAGTATTCTTCAGAGGTGATGCATACGGATATGTCAACGCAGCACTTATGAATCTCGGAATTATAGATACACCTATTCTTTGGTTTATCAATCCGACATACATGCTTCCTATATGTATGGTGGTTATTCTGTGGATGAGTTTGGGAACAGGCTTCCTTTCCTTTGTAGCAGGTCTTCAGGGTGTCGATAAGGCACAGTTTGAAGCAGGTTACATGGATGGTGTAAAGAACAGATGGCAGGAGCTGTGGTATATCACGCTTCCTAACATGAAACCAATGCTTATGTTCGGTGCAGTTATGAGTATCACACAGGCATTTGGCGTAGCTGATGTAACAATTGCCCTTTGTGGTAACCCAAGTACTGACTATGCAGCCAGCACAATCGTTACTCACCTTATAGACTATGGTTCAGTAAGATTTGAAATGGGTTATGCATGTGCTATAGCAACAATTCTGTTCCTTATGATGATCCTTTGTAACAAGTTAATTCAAAATCTGTTGAGAAGAGTTGGTACGTAAAATGAAGAAAAAGGAAAAGGTCGTTAAAGAAAAAGAATATCGTAAGCCCTTAGTAAAGAGAAGGAAGCCTAACCGCTCAATTATCGGCGACATATTCTTATATCTGTTTTTATTATTTGTAGCAATAGTAATGGCTTTCCCTATTATATATGCGGTCAGCAGTGCTTTAAAGCCTCTTGATGAACTCTTTAAGTTCCCTCCGCGTATATTCCCTCAGAATCCGACATTCGATAACTTCTCGGATCTGTTTGTAACAATGGGTAAAAGCTGGGTTACATTTTCAAGATACCTGTTCAATACAGTATGGATAACATTTGCAGGTACCTTTGGACATCTGATCATTGCTTCTATGGCAGCTTTCGTACTTGCTAAGTACGATTTCCCAGGTGGTCAGACATTTTTCAAGATCATAACAGTTGCGATGATGTTCACAGGTTATGTTACACAGATTCCTAACTACCTGATACTGAACAAGCTCGGATGGATTGATACATATTGGGCAATCATAATTCCTGCGTTCGCATCACCTATGGGACTCTTCCTTATGAAGCAGTTCATGGAAGGTCTTCCTACATCACTTATTGAAGCTGCCAAGATCGACGGTGCCAATGAGTGGAGA
>NZ_JAILQF010000048.1 GCF_024699075.1 Butyrivibrio sp. | reverse complement strand
AACAGTGCTATCACAGTTGTTTACTATATCTGGCAGAAGTTCTATCAGAGCTATAAGTATGGCGAAGCAGCTGCTGCAGCGGTTATTCTTTTCTTTATCATTCTGGCATTTACAATGATACAGAAACTTGTTCGCAAACTTATGAGCCGCTAAGCACGGCACCTTTAATATATACCCGATACGGAGGAGTATCATGAAATCAACTAAAGTCTCCAATATAATTTTGGATATATTGAAATTTACAATTCTTATACTTGGCGCCATCATTACTGTGATGCCTTTTGTATGGATGATCTTATCATCACTTAAGACAGCATCAGAGATCACAGCTATACCGCCAACATTTTTCCCTAAGGATCCTCAGTGGAGTAACTACCAGGAGGCATGGAGCAGAGCTCCTTTCCTTAGATATTTTGTCAATACGATCATAGTTGCTGTATGTAGTACTCTTGGCGTTTTGATTACTACAGTTCTTTCAGCATTTGCATTTTCAAGACTTAATTTTCCGGGCAAGAAGCTTGTTTTCGCTCTTCTTATGGCTACACTTATGATTCCCGGAGAGATGCTTGTAATCACAAACTATATCACTGTCTTTAACATGAAGATTGATATCGGTAATATAAGGAGCATGGGAATCCATTTCGTTGATGCCCTTATTATCGAAATCTCCGAATTCCTAAACAGGTACTTCTTGGGAATCAATACCTATGGCGCTCTTATAATCCCGTGGATAGCAAGTGTATTCTATATCTATCTCTTAACACAGTTTTTCATGCAGGTTCCGGATGCTATATATCTGGCTGCTAAAGTTGATAAATGTTCTGACTGGAAATTCATGTGGAAGATCATGGTTCCTATGAACAAACAGGCTATCGTAACAATAGGTATTTTGAACTTTATTAGTAGCTGGAATGCTTTCATGTGGCCACTCCTTGTTACTAACGATCCGAACATGAGAGTATTGTCTAACGGACTTACTCAGTTCCAGTCCGAGGCTGGTTCAGATTATCAGCTTATTATGGCTGCTTCATGTATTCTGGTAATGCCTATTATAATCATCTATCTTTTCCTTAGAAAATATATCATTGAAGGCGTTACAAGATCAGGTCTTAAAGGATAATAAGGTAAAAGTTCATATTGTTTATATACTAGATACGTTCTATAGCTCCATCAGTATCAAGTTATGTACTAACTAAAGGTAGTAAATTGCCAAGAGGCAAGTTAACTATACTAATGCAGATGATTCTGCGCAAATACCGGTATTCGGTACAAAGGAGGATACGTATTATGAAGAAGAAAATCGTTGCATCATTACTTACAGCAGTAATGGCAGCAAGCGCTCTTGCAGGCTGTGCTCAGAAGGTTGATCCTAATGCAGATACAGCAGCTTCAACAGATGAAGCTACACAGGAGACAACACAGGAAGAAGCTACACAGGATGCAGAGAGTACAGATGCTGCTGCAACTTCCGAAGAGAAGACAATCGAGTCTTGCGAAATCACATTCTGGCATGGAATGTCAAATACTCAGGAAGAAGTTCTTACTCAGCTTACAGATGAGTTCAATTCAAGCAATGAGTACGGAATCACAGTAACACTTGTTAACCAGGGTTCATATGGTGATCTTTCTCAGAAGCTTCAGGCAGCTGCAGCAGCTGACGGACTTCCAGATATGGCTCAGGCTTACAACAACTGGCTCAATCCTTATATTGACAAGGTTGTAGACCTTACAGATTTCGTAGAGAACGATTTTGATAACTATGATGATATCATTGAGGCTTATCGTAACGAGTGCAGTGAGTTCGGTTTCATTCACGCTCTTCCTTTCAATAAGTCAACATATGTAATGTTCTATAACAAGACAGTTCTTGATGAACTTGGATTTGAAGCTCCTAAGACATGGGACGATCTTACAACAATAGGTGAAGCTTATGTTGAAAAGTATGGCAACCCGGCATGGGGTGTTGATGACCTTTCTGGTTTTGTAGAGGCTTCTCTTCGTCAGAACGGTGAGAGCTATGTAGATGGTACAGGTGCTCTTTTCAATACTGATGGTGGTCTTGAGACAATGACATATATCATGGACCTTTACAACAACGGATATGCTCGTCTTGTTGGTGAAGACAAGTACTTCTCAAACGTACTTTCTGCACAGTCAATGCTTGGTTACATCGGCTCTTCAACAGGTGCTTCTTACATCACAGCTGATGGCTTTGAACTTGGTGTTTGCCCTGTTCCTTCAAACAAGGAAAGCGCTGCTTACTGCGCAGGTACAAACCTTGTAATGTTCACACAGGATGCTAACAAGCAGCTTGCTGCATTCGAGTACATGAAGTTCCTTACATCTGCAGAATCTACAACAACATGGGCTATCGGAACAGGATACCTTCCTGTAAGAACATCTGCTTATGAGTCAGCAGAGTACCAGGATTTCATGGCTGGTGACGTAACAGCTACAGCTGCTTACGAGCAGTCTGATGCATTCTTCACATCACTTGCATCTTATGATGCTTCTAATGATGTAAGAACAGCTGTAGCAGCTAAGATGGAAGAGCTCATTCTTGAAGGAGCAGATCCTCAGACAGCACTTGATGCTCTTGTAGAAGAGATCAACGCTCAGTTCTGATAATAGTCAGGATCAATATATAAGTATATTTAGCCGGTGCGTATTGCGATGCGCACCGGCTTTTTCTTTTTTCTTTTTTGTTGGCATATAGTTGCTATTATGATAAAATAAAATCTTGCTCTAAAGATGGTTTTTATGAAAGGAGTACTTAATATGACAAAACTTGGATTTTATAACGGACTTCGTGAGATAGGCGGAACCTTTGTGGTTGTAGAGACGGATACCGCCAGATGTATGTTTGATTTTGGTTTTGCCAATGCTGATATTATTGATAATAAGGTCAGCTGCGCTCCTTGCGATATGGCATATTATTATGTTAACCTTGGCATTCTTACGCCAATGGATGGTATTTATGATGATACAACAGCTCATAAGCTTGGACTTAAGTCATATTCTGAAGATACCAAAAAGAATTTCTTTATTATCTCTCACATGCATATAGATCATATGGGCGGACTTGGAATGCTTGATCCTGAAGTTCCGGTATATATGAGCTCAGATTCTCTTAAGCTATACAGAGCTATAGCAAGCACAGGAGAAGCGGAAGTAAGAGAACACAAGAACTGTATTGGAATTGATTATGATAAGACTTTTACAGTAGAAGATATCACTGTAAAGGTAGTTCAGGTAGATCATGATGTTGTTGGTGCATGCGGATTTATTATTGAAACTAAAGACGGAAGCATCTGCTATACTGGCGATTACAGATTTCATGGCTTCCATAGAGATATTACAGAGAATTTTGCCAAAACCTGCCATGGCGCAAATGTGATGATCACAGAAGGCGTTACAGCTAGTTTTGAAGATATAGATATGCTAAGTCTCGAGGAACCTGCAGATATGGGTAACTCAGAAGAAGTAGTAGAAGAATATATGCGTGATAAGATTGCGAATGAAGAAGGGCTTATTGTTATCAACAACTACAATAGGAATGTAGAAAGAATTCACAGACTTATAAACGTATGTAAATCAGAGGGAAGAACACTTGTACTTGAACCTATTCAGGCAGAATATGTACATGCTTTTTATCCGGAAGATGAGATAAGCATCTATGCTCAGAACCTTGATGAGTGCTGCTTTGATATTCCTGATGATTGGAAGAAGGTTAGCAGGAAGGATCTTATTTCTAATCCTTCCAAATATGTCCTTCAGCAGGATTATAAGCATATATATGAACTTATAGATCTTAAAGATGTTCTGTCATTATATGTTCATATGGACGGAGCTCCTCTTGGGGATTATGATCCATCTTATAAAAAGCTTCATGATTTTATGGATAAGCTTGAGATTAACTATGAACATAAGGGAACAGGCGGACATTCAAGACCATATTATCTTCGTTATATGATCGACCATATTGAGCCTGGTACTCTTATTCCGCTTCATTCTTTCAGACCTGAGCAGGTGATGTCAGAACATGCAGGATGCAGGATACTTCCTGAGTATGGAGACTTTTATGAGCTTAAGAATGGAAAGCTTTCCAAAATAAATAATTAAATCGATCATATTCACCAGGGATATGATCAAAAACATATAAAAACGTTTACAAATCCTGGAATAACAAATATTAGATATAAATTTATAGATAATAAAAAAACAGAGTCGGAGATTTATGAGTAATAATAAAACTTTAGATATCATATATACATCAGATACGCACGGACACGTCTATCCGATTGATTATGCAGGTAACAGACCGTGTAATGCAAGTCTTCTAAACATTGCTTCTGAGATTAAAAAGGATGGAAATACACTAATTCTTGATGGTGGAGATTCTTTACAGGGTACGCCTCTTACCCAGTACTATCTATCTAATGCAGATAAGTATGACTATCATCCTATTGCGGAAGCGTTTAATGCAATGGGGCTTGATTTCTTCACACTTGGCAATCATGACTTTAACTTTGGATATGAAGTTATAAGAGACTATTTAAATGCTATGAAAGCAAAATGCCTTTGTGCTAATGTGGAAGATCTTGGCGGAGAATTAAAGCTTTCTAAAACTGCTATAGTAACACTTGAAAATGGCCTTAGGATTGGTCTCTCGGGTGTGGTAACAGATTGGGTCAATGTATGGGAACAGGCTGATAACATAGCCAAAACCAAAGTGACAGATCCAGTTATTGCTGCCAAGAAGGCCCTTGATGAGATCAAAGATAAGTGTGATATTACTGTACTTATATATCATGGAGGTCTTGAAGAAAATCCTGCAACTGGTCAGAAAATGTCTGATACTACTGAAAATGTAGGCTGTAAGATTGCTCATGAACAGGATTGGGATATACTTCTTACAGGGCATCAGCATATAGCTAATGAGAAGTTTGTGATAGATAATACTTTTGCTGTTCAGCCTCCTGCTAAAGCGGAAAAGTATATTTCCATGCATGCTGAAACAAGTGATGATGGTCTTCTTGTAACATCAAAGCTTGTAAGTACAGGAGATGTGCATGAAGAGACAGCATACAATAAGATGCTGCAGCTTGAAGAAGATGTTCAAAGATGGCTGGATATTCCTATAGGATCATTGAAAGATCCAATTGATCCTGAAGAAAAGCTTTATGCGGCTCTTCATGGAAGCAGACTTGCTGCTATTTTTAATCAGACACAGCTTGAGTGGAGCGGGGCAGACTTTTCCTGCACAAGCCTTGGTAACGATCCACTTGGACTTAAGAAGGAAGTTACTATAAGAGATATATGTGCTGTATATCCTTTTTCAAATACGGTATTTGTAGTAGAAGTGACCAAAAAGACCATAAAAGAATCTCTTGAACGTGTGGCTTCATATTTTACTTTGGTTGATGGTAATCCCCAGGTTTCCAAGGAATTTTTAGAGCCTAAGATCGAACATTATAATTATGACTATTATGCCGGTCTTGATTATGAATTTGATCTGACACGTCCTGTAGGTGAAAGAGTAGTAAAGATGCTTCGCCTTGATGGCACAGAGCTTTCTGATACTGATACCTATACTCTTGTAACAAGTAATTACAGGGCAACAGGAACGGGCGGCTATAAGGCTATAGGAAACAGCCGCGTTATAAGAAACAGTACTGAAGAAATGCCGGATCTGTTACAGGAATTTATACAAAAAAATTCTCCACTTGGAGATATTGTGAATTCCAGAATAAGAATAGTTTATTAAAAACTATAATATTTATCTTTATTTTCAAAAAACGGGATACAGTATAAGGATTTAGTGATATACTGTTAGAGATGCTTGCGAAAAGGGACAATAATCCTATGAAAATAACAAGATTCTTCAATAAAGATAATGATGTTTTTAACAATTATCGTGATAGAATAAATGAACTTAATTATAACAGGGTAGGGCAGTTATCCTTGATGGGAGCAACACTTCCCATTTTGGCTGTATTGTTTTTTGCCGCAAAAGGAGATTGTGAAGGTTGTGTAGAATCAGCCATAATCATGATCTATTTTGCGATTTTTAGAATCGTTTATAATATACGAGGAAGCTACAAGCCTTTTAAACATTCTATTCTTATCTTTTACCTCGTTATAATTCCTATTCTCTTATTTGCATCATTTGTTGATGCTTATTATGATCCTCATGAAGAAGGGTTTACTTCACTTATCTTTTTGTGTGTGATCCCGTGTCTTATCCTTGACAGACCGTTAAGACTTGCGATATTTTTGATGCTTCTTTCAATAGGAGATATATTTATATTCCGGATGTTTAATGAAAGCGCAGTGTTAGAAGCCTTTGAATCACATGTTGCAGTAGCGCTTATTGTATCGTTCGTTATTTCCGGATATGTACTTAAGATTCAGATAGAGAATGTCAGACGAGGCGAGACACTTGCATATCAGTCTGAGCACGATGGAATGACAGGTCTTTTTAATAGGGCGGGCGGAGAGAAGAGAATCTCCGAATACCTTGAAGAGGGCTGTAATGGCTTCTTTTACCTTATAGATGTAGACAATTTTAAATTTGTAAATGATGCTTATGGTCATGATATAGGAGATGAAGTCCTTGAAGATATATCAGGAATCCTTACAGAGTCTGCCGGAGATAAGGATGTCATTATGAGAATCGGCGGCGATGAATTCGTAGGATTTGCTGAAGGCGTTTATACAGAAGAGATGATCCAGAGAAGATTTGAAAGAATTCAAAGCGGTCTTAGATGGACAAGATTCTTCAGAGAATATAAGCAGAAGATAACCCTTTCAATGGGAGCTGTCATTTTGGATGGTAAAACAGATTATACATATAAGACTTTGTATAAGACAGCTGATGAGCTTTTATATACGTCAAAACGAAATGGTAAAAATGTAATGACTGCACAGTGATGTGCAGTCATTTTTTTATTTATAAAGCTGAAATTTGCTGCTTTGAATCTTTTTTATAAAGCTGAACTTTGCTGCTTTGAATCTTTTTTACAAAGCTGAACTTTGCTGCTCTGCATCTGTCTTTTTACAGTGCCTGTATTCTTTGGGAGTTACTCCCGTATATTTTTTGAATACGGAATTAAAATAACTTTGCGATGAAAATCCAAGGTTGTAGCATAGGTCAGAATAAGAAATATCGCTTTCTCTAAGCTGTTTTCTGGCAATATCTATTCTTTGATACTGAACATATTCGCAGAAATTCATGCCAGTCTCTTTGGTGAAAAGGTATGACAGATACTTGGGCGATATATTAATGCTTTCAGCCACAAACTGTAATGATATCTTATCTTTGATATTTTCTGATATAACATCTATGGCATTCTTTATAACAGGTGAATATGATCTGGCGGCAGGATCCTTGTTTTCCCTGTTCTTATTATATTCTTTAAGAATATCTTCAGATGAAGGGGGCTCTACTCCAAATAATCTCATTATGAATGAAATGCTCATTATAAAACTGTTTATAGATGTATCAGCAAGAAGGTTAATGACTTTATTATTAAAGTCTGACCAGATATAACCGTTAAAGCTAAAGTCTTCTATTTCTTCTTCTTTTTCTTTATTAATATCATGTAAGACCGGGCCTATTATGATACTCTCTCTTACCTTTGAAGTATTTCCTGTATTAAAGAAGAAATAAAACTCATGCGAATAATCCTGCAAAAGCTCCCAGGTATACTTTCTATCACCAATCTCATATTTTTGTACAAGACAGGTGGAAAGGTCTATTAGATTGAGAAGTGAATTAGAGAAATTGGTATTAACTATAGATCCGTCTTTGAATAGCCATACAGGTATATAAGTTGAATCATAGTAGTAGCCAAGAACTTTGAAAATTTCCTTTTCATTTATAGATGCCATCTGTATTCCCCTATACAGAATATACTCTTTCGAAAAAAGTAGTAATAAAGTAAGCTAAAGACTTTCGAAAGTGCAACCCTTTTTTGCGCAAAACCTTTTCAATGAAACAATTCTAGCATATGATTTTCGAAAAATAAATACCAATCAATGAATAATGCACAAATAAATGCAGTTTTACATTGCAATATAGAGCAATATGACGGATGAAATACTGAAATGTTTTAGAAAAACCTAAAAAGAACAGTTAAATTGCTGACGATTTTGATATTTTATGTGGAAATATTGATATAATATCTTTTTCCAAAAAGCTATTATTAGTATATGAAATATAACTGTTGATGTGGTCGGTTTCTATGGAAATGCGTGTTCTTGCGCTTGCGAAAATAGGAGCGCACCGCAAAGGAGCGTGGAAACTTGAACCAAACAAAAAGAGGGAGGGAATTTAATGAAAAGAAACATGCAAAAGTTAATGTCGATTCTGGCTGTTTCAACCCTGAGTATTAGCATGCTGGCAGGTTGCGGAGATTCGACAGGTACGGCTGGCACAGGAACTTCAACTGATAACACGACTGCTACCGGCACAGAAACAGCGGACAATGCAGCAACTACAGCTGAAGAGACAACCTCAGAGACAACCGAGAATACTACCGCAGATGCATCAACTCTTACAGAACTTCCAAGAACAGAAACTTTATATTTTGGCGGATATCAGTATGGTGTAATCAATGATTACAACCCTATGTCCTCCAACTCTAACAACTGGGCTATTGCAGCATCTGATTTCTCACGTGAGATCATGTATGAGACCCTGTATATGTGGAATCCTACAGATGGTCAGATGTATCCGCTTCTTGCACTTGATCAGCCCGAGATCACAGATACAGATATCACAGTTAAACTTAATCCTGATGCCAAGTGGTCTGATGGAACACAGGTTACTGCAACCGACGTAGCAGCAACAATCAATGCACATATTGAATATGAGTCACCTACAGGTGCTGATATGATCAATTACATTACAGGAGCAGAGGTTGTAGATGAGACTACAGTAGTCCTTAAAATGGCTCTTGGCGATGATGGCAAGTCAGTTAACCCTCTTCTTTCAGAGCGTTATCTTACAATGCTTTATATCATGAATGCAGATTATATTCAGACAGTTGTTGAAAGAAACGGCGGTAATGCAGATGACATTAAGCTTGATAAGATGGAAGATGCTGTTTATTCAGGACCTTATGGCCCATTCCTTGCTAATGATCAGGTTGTTGCCTATGTAAGAAATGATAATTATTGGGGACAGGCAGAATCCATGTGGGGCAAGCTTCCTACACCTACATATCTTGCTCATACAATCTATGAAGACAACAACGCTACACTTACAGCTCTTAAGAATGGCGATGTTGATATGGATCAGCAGTACATCCCTAATGTTCAGACACTTTGGGAAGATGATGGACTTCCGATCTCAACATATATGGAAGATGCTCCTTATGGTGTAGGTCTTGTAATGCCTTCAATCTTCTTCAATATGGAAAAAGAAGGACTTGATCAGGTTGCAGTTCGTAAGGCTATAGCAATGGCTACAGATTATGAACAGATCATTTCTTCAGCTATGACAGGTCAGTCAGCTACATTTGATCAGGTACCTCGTTCACTCATGAATACAACAGATGCTGAGCAGTCACTTGTTGATCAGTCAGCTCTTACAGAGTATCAGTGGGATAATGCAGATGTAGACGGTGCAAACGCACTTCTTGATGAGGCCGGAATCGTTGATACAGATGGAGACGGAATCCGTGAATACAACGGAACAAATCTTTCCTTCCAGGTTGAGTGTCCTACAGGTTGGTCAGACTGGAATGCAGCTCTTGAAGTTGTAGCAGCAGCTGGAGCTGAAATCGGTATAGAGCTTAATACATATTTCCCTGAAACAACTGTATGGTATACAGATGTTACAACTGGAAACTTTGATATCATCATGTACTCACCTTCAGGAACAGGTGTAGCTCTTCCTTATCTTCGTGGAATGTTCTACATGAGTTCTACATACAATGATCTTGAAGTTAATGCAAGTGGTAACTTCGGTCACTATGTAAATGAAGAAGCAGATGAGATTCTTGCAGCTATTCCTTTCATGACAGATGAAGCTGAGCTTATCGAAGCTTATACAAGACTTTCTCAGATACTCCTTGAGGATTGTCCTGCAGTAGCACTTATGTATCGTCCTCAGTGGTTCTATGAGATCAATGAAACACACTGGACAGGATTCCCGATTGATGGCGACGGATCTAACATTCCTGCACTTACATGTAGTGATGGTTATGGTATAGCAGGTCTTTACCAGCTCGAATCAACAGGAGAATAAGATAATATTAAATATCAGATAACTGAATAGGTTCTGATAGAAAAGGACTTTTGTATGGCGGCCGGATGTCATATGTCCGGCCGCATTTTTTATCCAAAAATAGCATGTAAAATGTGGGCAGGAGGTCTTTATGAAAGGTTTGAGAAAGTACTATGGTCAAAAGATAATGTGGTATCTTCTGACCTTCATATGTGCTGTTGTACTAAATTTTGTATTGCCCCGTCTTATGCCTGGTGATCCGGTGGCGGCAATAACAGCAAATGCAACGTCAGGTATGACGAGTTCAGTAGCTATACAAAAAGTATATGAAGATTATGCCGAGAAATTCGGAACTAATCTTCCAATGTGGCAACAGTTTTTCAAATGGGCAGGAAATGCATTAAAGGGTGATTTTGGAATTTCTTTTACACAATATCCAAGAACAGTATCAGATATTATTGGAAGCGCAGTAGGATGGACACTGGCATTGCAGCTTCCGGCTATCATAATAGGATGGCTTATAGGTAACCTTCTTGGTGCTATAGCAGCATATAAGAAAGGTATCATGGATAAAGTTATTCTTCCAGTATTTCTTTTTGTAAGTAATGTTCCGGCATTTGGTATGGCAGTAGTTCTTCTTTTCATCTTCTCCGTAAAACTCGGAATAGCACCTGCTGCAGGCGGATATCAGTCAAGCCTTATACCAAGCTTTAACTGGACATTCGTTAAATCTGTAATCTCTCATTATCAGCTTCCGTTCTTCTCAATTGTACTCGTTACTATAGGTGGTCAGGCTATAGGTATGAGATCAATGTCTATATATGAACTTAATGCTGATTATGTAAAATATAGCCGTTTCCTTGGCATCAAAGACAGAAAAATAGTTCGTTATGTGTTTAGAAACGCAATGCTTCCTCAGATCACAGGACTTGCACTTTCACTTGGAACCATGATGGGTGGTGCTCTTGTATCAGAGATGGTCTTCTCTTATCCGGGACTTGGAACAGTAATGCTACAGGCAGTCGCAGGCCAGGATTATCCGCTTCTTTCAGCGTGTACACTTCTTATAACGATAATGGTTCTTATTGCGAATCTGGCTGTAGAGCTTATATATGGCCTGATCGATCCACGTGTCAAGGCTGCACAGCAGGATTAAGGGAGGGCTTTAGATGAAAAATACACTAAGACAGGTTTTCCATTCAGGAAAATTTATAGTTGGTTTTGTGATATTCATGTTCATTCTTTTGACAATTATTATATATCCTATATTTGTCACTAATAATCCGCTTGAGATGGTAGGACAGGGTGCTTTCTATCCTCCTGGAACTTATATCAATACACAAAATGTCATTGCAGAAGGCTCTGAGTATACTCTTAATATAGATGCCAAAGAGGCCCTTCTTGAAAGTAAACTTGATGTAACTACAAGAGCAACAATGGCAGAGTGGTTGGAAAAATATGGCGGAGTTGATATATCAAGTATAGATGTAACTGATGCAGAAGCTCTTATAGCATTATGGGAAGCGACATATGATCCTGATGAAAAAATAGCTGGAATGAGCGTCTCACAGACTCGTGCATATAAAAGACTTGATCAGCAGATAGATGGTATTCTTGAAGATACTGATGTGATCATAGCTACTGAGGATGAAGAGACAGGAGAGCTTGTAGAGTCAGAAACCTTTGACAGTAAAGACTATGCAAGAGTATCTGAGATAGCAAACCAAAGAACCTTTGTTCTTGGAACAGATAACTTTGGTAGAGATGTTCTTACAGAGATGGTTGCAGCTACAAAAACATCACTTGGTATAGGTCTTCTTGCAGGTGTTATTGCTACCTTCATAGGCCTTTTCCTTGGACTTTTAGCAGGATATGTTGGCGGAACTGTTGATAATGTCATTCTCTTTTTTACAAACCTCTTTACAGTAATACCTTCATTCGTACTTCTCATCCTTATCTCTTACAGCGTAGGTGATGCTCAAAGAGGTACTACGATGATAGGAATCCTTATCGGTATTACAGCTTGGCCTTGGACAACACGTTCTGTAAGATCACAGGTTATATCTCTTAGAAACAGAGACCATGTAAATCTCTCTAAGCTGTCAGGTCACAGCATGATGAGAATTATCTTAACAGATATCCTTCCTTATGTTGCATCTTATGTTGTTATGGCATTCATACTTCAGATTTCATCAGGTATTCTTTCTGAAGCACAGCTTTCCATGATAGGACTTGGACCTGCAACCACAAAGGTAGCAACTCTTGGTCTTATGATGAACTGGGCTACGCAGTACAGCGCACATCTTAACGGATCATGGTGGGCTTACTTCCCTGTAGTACTTGTCATTGCACTTATTTCATTCTCGCTTAACCTTATGAATACCGGACTTGATCAGGTATTTAATCCACAGCTCAGAGATTGATAGTAATTACTAAGGTTAAAGAAATTTTGAGCGGTGTGCTTAATATCTTTTGCCAAAAAAATTAAGCATAAATAAACAGATAGGTGCATATAGTTCAGATACTTATTGAAAAAGAAAGACGAGGAATTAAATATGGGAAAAGTTATGCTTGAGGTTAATCACCTCAAAACCAAATATATAACAAGATTCCATGAAGATGTATATGCCGTTGATGATGTATCACTTAAGATTGAAGAAGGAAAGTCTCTTGGCATAGCAGGTGAATCAGGATGTGGTAAATCAACACTTGCCCTGTCACTTATGGGCTATTACTTTGCGCCACTTCATTATATAAGCGGAGATATAATCGTAGATGGCAGGAATATATCAGGAATGAAGCCTGATGATGTAAGACGTAAGATCCTTGGTAATGAAATTGCCTATATTCCACAGGCTGCCATGAATGCTCTTAATCCTACATCCAAGATCATAAGATTCATTGAAGATGTAATCAAGGCTCATGGAATCAAGATGACCAAGAAAGAAATATATGATATGGCAAGAGAACGTTTTGCAGAGCTTGGTCTTCCGGAAGAAGTGCTTGGAAGATATGCTGTTGAGCTTTCAGGAGGTATGAAGCAAAGAACAGTTATAGCTATATCTACAATTCTTTCACCAAAGGTTCTTATAGCAGATGAGCCGTCATCAGCCCTTGATGTTACATCTCAGAAGATGGTAATCAAGATGATGAGAGAACTTATGGAAAAGGGTTATATCAAGTCCATGATCTTCATAACACATGAGCTTCCACTTCTTTATAACGTAACTGATGATATAGCAGTTATGTACGCTGGTCAGTTTGTAGAACAGGGTACAGCTCAGCAGATGGTATTCGATCCGGTTCATCCTTATGCAAAAGGACTTATGGGTTCTATCATAGTACCAGAGGAAGGAATGAAAACCCATGCACTTACAGCACTAAAGGGTACTCCTCCAAACCTTAAGAATCCACCTAAGGGATGCAGATTTGCTGACAGATGTCCTTATGCAACACCTACATGTACAGCACTTGCACCCGATCCGAAAACATTTGATACAGACCGCATGTACAGATGCCTTATGTCTGTACGTAAATTAAGGGAGGTATATGGTAATGGAAATAGTACAGAATCAGAATCAGAGCCAGAACCAGAATTCGTCTAAAACTGAAAAGAAGCCCTGCTTAAGCGGCCGTGGCATTACAAAGGTTTTTGGTATTGGTAAAAATCAAAATACAGCAGTAGATCATGTGGATTTTGACTTCAATGAAGGAGAGATCATATCAATAGTAGGAGAATCAGGAAGTGGTAAGACTACACTTTCCAAAATGCTCCTTGGACTTATCAGTGTAACTGAAGGGGAGATATTATATCAGGGTAAGCCACGTGATATCTCAACTGCTGCTAAGAAAAAAGAATATTGGAAGAACATACAGCCTATTTTCCAGGATCCATTTGCATCCTACAACATGTTCTATAAGATTGATGCAGTTCTTGATGACTGTCTTAATATGAAGGGTTTCAAGAATCTTCCCAAAGAACAGAAGATTCAGATGAAGACTGAGGCTTGCAGCTTCGTAAATCTTAAGTATGCTGAGCTTACCAATAAGTATCCGTTCGAGCTTTCAGGTGGTCAGATGCAGAGACTTATGATAGCAAGAATATTCTTATTAAAGCCCAAGATTCTTATGGCTGATGAGCCTACGTCCATGATAGATGCATGTTCACGTGCTACAATCCTTGATATGCTTTTAAAGCTTAGAGATGAGATCAATATGACAGTTATCTTCATCACACATGATATAGGACTTGCATATTATATCTCTGATAAGGTTTATATCATGGAGCATGGAAAGTTTGTAGAGCATGGAACGGCAGAAGAGTGCATTATCAATCCTAAAGCGGATTATACCAAGCGCCTTATAAGCGATGTACCAAAGATTTATGAAAAGTGGGATTTGGATACGGTCTGAAGTACATCCCTGTACTTCTAAACAGGTACAAAAAGAGGATCTTTACGATCCTCTTTTTGTAGGGGAAAATTCTATAGATTTGTAGGTTGACGGGGGAATTTTTGCTCACTAGTATGAATTATAGAGGAATTAGATGTTAATGATTCCAGTTGAAATATGCAAGTGACTTCGAAAGATATTTGGTGGCTAATAAAAGTTGCATGACAAAATAAATATCTATATTTCAGGTGGAGATTTGTTTTGAGGAGGTAGTGATTTGGTAAAGATATCTATTGATAAGAAATGGAAAATGCGTACTGTTTCATCCAAGAATAATGGTAAATGGATAAAAGCAGTCGTTCCGGGAAGTGTATATACTGATCTTCTTAGAGAAGGTCAGATGGAAGATCCTTTCTTTAAGGACAATGAAGATAAGGCACTTGCCTTAATGGACAATGATTTTGAGTATGAGACTTCATTTGATGCATCGAAATCTTTTTTGTCATCTTATGATCAGATCCTGCATTTCGATGGTCTTGATACTATCGCAGATGTATTTCTTAATGGTCATAAGCTTGGCAGTACTGAAAATATGCACCGAATGTATGAATTTAATATAAAAGGTATAGTCAAAGAGAAGGCTAATAAGCTTCTTGTATTATTCCACTCGCCTAATAAATATATAGAAGAGGCTCTGAAAAAAGACTATGTAGACGGTTCATCTGATGCCATGCCTGGCTTTCCTCATATAAGAAAGACACATTCAAGCTTTGGCTGGGACTGGGGCGCACATCTTCCTGATGCTGGAATATACAGACCTGTGTATCTCATAGGATCTGGCAGCGTCAGAATTGACAGTGTTCAGATACTTCAAAAGCATATAGCTGTAAAGGATGCCAAAGGAAGTAGAAAGCAGGGGAAGAAAGCAGCAAGTAAAGTATCAGCTAAGAATGCTCCTGATAACATAACAAATGTTAAGCTTTCATTTAAGCCTGAGCTCTTTATTAATAGCGCTGATATGTCTGATCTTGAAGCTACGCTTTCAGAGCTGACATATGATGTTAAAGTTACAGGACCTGATGGCAAAGAGTATAAGAGCAAAGAATTCAAGATGTTCCCATCTGCAAGCAGAAATCTTTCAGCAGACAAGAAGTTATCTTTAGGAGCACTTGATGCTGAGATGACAGAACTTGAAAAGGCAGATGGTCTTGTGGGCGTAAGAGTAGGAGCGCAGAAGGCGCTTGAAGCTCTCACAATAGAAGATGCCAAGATCTGGTGGCCTGCAGGCTACGGCGAGCATCCGCTTTATGATGTGGAAGTTACAGTATATGAAGCCGGTCAGAAGATCGACTCCTGGGCAAGGAAGATAGGACTTAGAACAATAGATCTTAATCTTAAAAAAGGGAATAAAGCCAAAGACTTTGCAATAAGAGTTAACGGCTATCCTATCTTTGCCATGGGTGCTGACTATATTCCTGAAGATCATCTTCTTGGAAGAGTAAATCCAAAGACAACACGAGCTCTTTTGGAAAAAGCAGTATTTGCTAATCATAACTGCATAAGAGTATGGGGCGGTGGATATTATCCTGAAGACTGGTTTTATGAGATGTGCGACGAGCTTGGCCTTGTTGTATGGCAGGATATGATGTTCGCTTGTGCTGTATATCATTTGACACAAAAATTTGAAAATAATATAAAAGAAGAATTCAGACAGAATCTAAGAAGACTTCGTCATCATGCAAGTCTTGGCCTTATCTGTGGCAACAATGAGATGGAAATGTTTGTAGACAGAGGCGTTTGGGTTCATTCCAAGGAAGAAGTTCGTGACTATACATTCATGTACGAGCGCATAATCCCGGGAATGCTTTCAGAAATTGCACCGCAGGTATCTTACTGGCCATCAAGTCCTTCATCAGGAGGTTCATTTGATGAGCCTTGGAGTGAGGGAAGAGGAGATCAGCATTACTGGGATGTATGGCATGGTGATAAGCCTTTTACCGAATACAGAAAGTTTAAGTTCCGCTTCTTATCAGAGTTCGGCTTCCAGAGCTTTCCGCTTAGAAAGACTGTTGATGCTATTACAGATGCAGAAGAAGACAGAAATATCTTTTCCTACGTAATGGAAAGACATCAGAGGAACGGCGCAGCTAATGGTAAGATCATGAATTATATGCAGCAGACCTATCGTTATCCTTCTGATTTCGATACGACCTTGTATGCATCACATATGCTGCAGGCGGACGGAATAAGGCTTGGAATCGAACACTTCAGGCGCTATAGAGGCCAGTGTATGGGCGCAGTTGTATGGCAGCTCAATGACTGCTGGCCGGTGGCATCCTGGTCTTCAATCGACTATTGTGGCAGACTCAAGGCCCTTCATTACGCAGAAAAAAGAGCTTTCGCGCCTCTCATGATATCTTGCGAAGAAAACGGACGCATTAACTCAGGAAAAGCAGTTAATGAGATGCCCAAGGATTTCGAAAAGTCAATAAGACTGTGCGTAGCCAATGAAAGCATGGAAGATAAGAAAGTTACTGTAGTGTGGGAACTTAGAAATGCTGATGGAATGCCTGCAAGTAAGAGAGTAGGAGATGATAACTTAGAAGGAAGAAAGGCTCTAGGAAAGGCTTCATCAAGATCAAAGAAGATATCACTATATCCTGTATCGGGATCTAAGAAGATTACAGTTCCTGCGCTTTCATCAGTATGGCTTGATAAGGTGGATATGACGGGAGTAGATGAGTTTACCCAGTATGTAAGTTATCATCTTCTTGATGAAAATGATGAGGAGATTTCATCAGGCACAGTTATATTCTCTCTTCCTAAGTACTTTAAGTATGAAAATCCAGATCTTAAGGCAAAGGTCAAAGGAGATACGATCACTATTACTTCAAGCGCCTATGCTAAGGGAGTAGAGATACTTAATGATAACGAAGATATTATCCTTTCAGATAACTATTTTGATATGGATAAGGGTACAAAGACAGTCAGGATCATATCTGGAAGCACAGATAATTTAAGGCTTAGAAGTGTTTATGATATAAGATAACGCAAATTAAGATTGCTTATTATAAGCGAAGTTTGAGTAAGAAAGATAAAGGGCGATGCCAATTGGCATCGCCCTAAATTATGCGCAAGTACTACATAAGAATTTTATCATAGTAAAATGTTAGCTGATCATTCAAGTACTACATAAGAATTTTATCATAGTAAAATGTTAGCGGATCATCCAAGTGCTACATCAAGAGTCATCATAAGTGTAAATCCAAGTGCGAACATTACGGTACTTACATTTGTGTGCTTACCTGATGCCATCTCCGGAATAAGCTCCTCAATTACTACATACATCATAGCTCCTGCAGCAAAGCACAGAAGATAAGGAAGAATCGGAACTACCAGGCTTGCAAGAAGGATAGTTACAATAGTTCCTATCGGTTCAACAAGGCCAGATAGAACTCCGCTTATAAATGCCCTTGTTCTTGTCTCTCCTTTACTTCTAAGCGGCATAGATATTATAGCGCCTTCAGGGAAGTTCTGGATTGCAATACCAAGCGCCAGAGCAAGAGCTCCTGCAGAAGTAATTCCGCCAGTGCCTGACAGCCATCCTGCATATACAACACCAACAGCCATACCCTCAGGTATGTTATGGAGTGTAACTGCAAGAACCATCATTGTCGTTTTCTTAAAATTGGATTTTAA
>NZ_JAILQF010000039.1 GCF_024699075.1 Butyrivibrio sp. | reverse complement strand
TTTTTCAGCCAGATCATCCTGAGACATATTATTCTTGGTTCTAAGCTCAAATAAAACGTCTTTCGTATTCATGAAAATCCCTCCTTTACTAATATTCTAGTACGAAGATATTCATAATACACGCAACTCGTTGTTGCTTGCGCTCTTTTAAAATCCTATGACTTTTTGTCACTTCGTTCCAAAAGTCATGTAAAGAATGCGGATGAGAAAACACTCCATCCTACAAATAAATATGCAATGGAATAGATCAAAATAGCATGTCGTGTCATCTCATATAAACTGTAATGTTCAACATTGTAGCTTTTCCATCACTAGCAGTTGTCGCAAAATTTGCGACAACTGAATTATCAAGTTCTTCCTTTAATGCATTATTAATATGCTTACCAATTGTCTTAACATCTCGATCGAATAAATCCGCCATATGTGCTTAATATCTTTCCCCATAATGCAAACTATCCTAAAACTCGGCACAATTCTTCACATATCGTTTAAAGCAACGCAGTATGATAAAACCATCAAGAAGAGCATGGCTTCTTGACAGCCAAAACATTGGTGTCAAGTACCATGAATTAATAGTTAATGCATTTATAGTTTATTAACAGGTCCTGACCCCAATGTGCCTGATGATTTGAAATGGCATAAATTACACCTTAGATAGTTGATATGGGTAAGAATATATCTTCCTTAGGTAAGTTTTTTCAAATTTACTATCTGTGATTTTCTTTTCTATACGCCTCTATCTCATCGGATATAAGGGTATAGTCACGCTGAAACAGCTCCTCAGATACCTGCCTCCATAGAAGGCTGGATGGCACCTTCTCCAGAATCTTCTTCTGAACAAATGCCTTACTCTTTTCCTTATATTTTGGCAACCCGTTTATTGCCTGTATGTTGGCAAGTTCCAGTCTCCACAAGATACTGATCTTGCGTTCATCTTTAACCATAGGACTTGGCCCAGCTTCACGAAGCGTGTAAAAATCAAGCTTGCCGTCTACGTCTTCTATGGTTATAATGCCCCACCATTTGGGTACATGCTCTTCAATGTGCGCCGCATGGCTACTTCCAACAGCCACAATGTTATAGTCATAGTAGATGTTGTAGTTTTTCACCTGCCCGGCAAGGCGGGTATATGTATCATTGTCACTCTTTATCTCTATACCGTATATAGCATCAGGCGTGACCATGACAACATCAGCTCTTGCCCTGCCGGTTCTCTTCTCTTCAATAATACGGATCTTCCCGTATCTATCTTCAAGATAATCAAATAGGGGCTCCCTGATGTGCCTGTCATGTGCTGTCAGCTTCTTATTTTCATTCTTCACTTTATAACCCTGATATCTTCTTTATTTCCAGAACTAAATCCTTATACTCTTTGGGATGAGTACTCCATTTGAAGCTCCAGTCTTCGTGATAGGAATAAGTATTGTTCCTGGTGAAAAAACTGAAGCTATGATAGAACTCATCAAGATAATAGGACTTATTGAGTCTCCTGATTCAATTGATACAAATACACAACAATATTAGTACCCATCTGCATCAGCATAAACAAACATATAAATGCAGCAAAGCTGAATGCAAAATCTGCGATTTGAAACACTACCCAATAAAATGTAAGCAATACGAGTGCAAGTTGATCACAAATGTTAAGAAAAGATACTTTTGAATTTTTATATTCATCATACAACATTTTCCATTGTACCGAGTGCCATATTACCGTAAAAACAAACATAAAGCCAATATATATCCCAGATGAAAAATCTTTAACAAAGTAATAAATCGCCTCAATTATGTCAGGTGCAAAAAGGCACCAAAAAATAAAACTTCCAAATGAAGTTTCACCTGGCATCCACTTATTATCTTTTTTGTTTATTTTTTCTATAAACACAACTATAAAAAGAAGAGCAATAGATATTAATATTAAAGATAGTACAAAAATATTACTATATTTGTATTCTTCCTTGGGTTGTGAACCACTGATTATTAAGTACAACGCAACAATGGTTGAACAGCCTGCACCAATAGCATACAGTACATATCCTGCAGTATTCGCTACCTTAGAATTCATTATTATACTCAAAAAATCCAATAGTCTACTCAGACCATTTTTTGCCTTCTTTTTTAAGCTTTTTCTTGCGTTCGGATTTTCAATTGTAGTCATTATTTCCCCCAAAAATGAATAGTAATTAAAATGATATAATTAATTATTTTAATATATTTTCCTTTTTAAATCATCAAAAAACATTTATAAAATCTTTAAAGCCAAATTATTATGCCTGTACTCGAATACAGGCATAATAGGGTTAACTAGAATGAGATAAGTCAATAGCTCTGCCGACTGGCAGAGCTATTCTTAGTTATCTATAAACATTCATTGTTGTAAATAATTTCAAAGAAACTAAGCGCAGCTGAACTCATGAAATCATAATTGGTATCAAACATAGCCTGGTCAAAAGATCATCTAGAGTTTTCCTCAAAAAGACTCATTTTACCATCATGATTGAAATCCCAATGAGCAGAAATGGAGCATTTTTATTTTTTATATCTATTAGTTACTGATTATACTAGTAATCCGCCCACTAAAAGCGTACATATCGATGACATTATTGCTGTTAAAGAAGACCGTGGTAATGGTTCAATACTTATGCCCTATTTTATTGAATGTTGTAAAAGAATAGGTGACACTTGTATTACTGATGAACTAGTTCCAAAAGATAGAAATGATTCTGATAGATTAGAACATTTTTATCAAAAGTTTGATTTTGACGTAGCATACTGGTAAGCGTCAAATAACCCGCCTATGATTTAATCTGCTTCTATGGTTTACTTTAAAAAACCGAAAAAACTAACTAGTTTTTTAAAGGAGGCCAGAAATGGATCAAATCACACACGATGTGCGTACAGCCCAGTGGGCTGA
>NZ_JAILQF010000037.1 GCF_024699075.1 Butyrivibrio sp. | reverse complement strand
TTTTTGAATCAAAGATTCAAAAATGCAGTAAATAGGCCAATTGAGAATGCCTTCGGCATTGGGCCTATTTACCAACCGATTCATTGAATCACGAAACACGCAGTAAATGCGCGTTTCTGTAATTTACATTCAAGAAATCATACTTTTTGGTATGTAGTTGGCAATTTATTAAGGATTAAAATGGCAAATTTTGT
This sequence comes from Butyrivibrio sp., assembly GCF_024699075.1. Next base: position 3,195 of record NZ_JAILQF010000037.1, on the reverse strand, counting down.
TGTTACACTGTACTTTGTTTCTGACTTACAAGTCAGATTTTATATAAGGTTTTGATACTATATCTTTGCTTTATATAGTTCGCAAAACTTATACTGCTTTTTCAACGAGCTCAGGGCTAACCTCTGCTACTGCCTTGAAGCCCTGCTCGAGATCCCAGAGAATGTCGTCGATGTGCTCTGTTCCAATTGAGAGACGGATTGTGTTCTGGTAGATACCAGCCGCCTCAAGCTGCTCAGGTGTCATCTCTGCATGTGTTGTGTCATAAGGATGTATTACAAGGCTCTTAACATCTGCTACGTTAGCAAGAAGTGAGAAAATCTTAAGTCCATCGATGAATGCATATGCTTCCTTCTGGCCACCCTTAATATTGAATGTGAAGATTGAAGCGCCTCCGTTAGGGAAATACTTGTTATAAAGCTCATGATCAGGATGATCAGGAAGAGATGGATGGTTAACCTTCTCTACAAGAGGGTGATTAGAAAGGAACTCTACAACCTTCTTGGTATTCTCAGCATGTCTTTCAAGACGAAGTGAAAGTGTCTCAAGCCCCTGAAGGAGGATCCATGCACTTATAGGTGCAAGTGTTGCTCCAGTATCTCTTAAAAGAATAGCTCTTATATAAGTTACGTATGCTGCAGGTCCTGCCGCATCTACAAAAGATACACCGTGATAGCTGACGTTAGGCTCTGTGAACTGAGGAAACTTGCCTGAAGCCTTCCAGTCAAACTTGCCGCTGTCTACGATTATTCCGCCGAGTGTTGTTCCATGTCCGCCTATGAACTTGGTCGCAGAATGTACTACGACATCTGCGCCATGTTCAATAGGTCTGATAAGGTAAGGTGTTCCAAATGTATTATCGATCACAAGCGGTATGCTATGCTTATGAGCAAGCTCCGCGAGTGCATCGATGTCCGGAATATCCGAATGAGGATTTCCAAGAGTTTCAATGAAGACTGCTTTAGTCTTATCGTTAATAGCTTTTTCAACTTCGTCAAGGTTATGTACATCTACAAATGTTGTGCTGATACCATATCCCGGAAGTGTCTGGTCGAGAAGGTTATAGCTTCCTCCGTAGATTGTCTTCTGTGCTACTACGTTGTCGCCTGCTTTTGCAAGAGCAAGTATTGCATATGTTACAGCTGCTGCTCCTGCTGCAACTCCAAGTGCTGCGACACCTCCCTCAAGGGCTGCTATTCTTTCTTCAAGTACACCCTGAGTTGAGTTTGTAAGTCTTCCGTATATGTTACCTGCATCTCTTAAATTAAATCTGTCTGCAGCATGCTGTGCACTGTGGAATACATATGATGTTGTCTGATATATCGGTACTGCTCTTGAATCTGTAGTAGGATCTGCCTGTTCCTGACCTACATGAAGCTGTAAAGTTTCAAATTTGTAATTATGTTCGCTCATACCTTTGTCCTCCTATAATCTTATAAATACTGTGACTCTGTTCTTATTTTTGGATATTTGTTGCTCTCGCACCTTTACTAATGTCTTTAGCTATTATTTTTTGTAATATTATTTCAAGTAATAGTATTTCTGGTAATAATTATTTGTGATATTGTTTTAGTAATATATGCTTTGCGCTACTAGCTGGTTTTACAAGCTTTTTGGTCCTATTCGAATGGATTGTTTTGCTGTTGAAATTACAATACACCATCCTGGTAAGCCTGTATAATTCATAAATCCATGAGCCTGTTATAAGCAAAAACTATAACAAGATTCCTTTTGTGAAAATGAGTAGTGACATATAATATGACGTAAGGGTCAAAAGTCATTTCGATTCGAGCTTGCTCGAAATCGAATATGAATTTATGACCCGCCAAACATGAGCAAAGTAGTACGTAGTGCGGATTTGCGAATGTTTGAGGGCGCAAGACATCCGGGGGATGTCTGTTTTGCGCCGACCGGAGTGTAACGTAGATGTGAGAGTTTCGAAGAAACGGAACAATCCGGTAGTCATATGGTATCAAAAGGAACTTTTGACACCTACCTCATAATATTTATCTATAAAAAAGATGCAATAATGTATATAAGTCACGTCTTTACACCAGATACAACATATAAATACAAAGTTAATATAATAGATACAAATATATCCAGATACCATAACGGATACATATATAAGTATCTCCTTTGACACGATATAAGAGGATAGTTATCATGACATTACAACAGATGAAATACGTTATAGAAATAGCAGAACGCGGCTCAATCAATGAAGCATCCAAAGCTCTCTATATATCACAGCCTAGCCTGTCAGGTGCTGTCAGGGAGATTGAGAAGGAGCTTGGGATCAGCATCTTTGCAAGAAGTAACAGAGGCATAACACTTACTACAGAAGGTAGCGAGTTCGTAGGCTATGCCCGCCAGATCTTAGAGCAGTACAAACTCATGGAAGACCACTATCAGGGCAAGCCTGAAAACGAGAAGAAATTCTACGTATCTGCACAGCACTATACATTCGCTGTAGAAGCTTTCTCCAAGACTATATTAAAAGCAGGAATGGATGAATATGACTTCGCCATATACGAGACAAGAACAAGCGAGATAATTCAGGATGTCAAGAACATGCGAAGTGAACTTGGAATCCTGTATCTTAACAACTTCAATGAAAAAGTACTAAGTGATGATTTTAAGGAGAACAATCTGGTATTCACAGAGCTGTTCACCTGCAATACCTACGCATATCTTAGTTCAGATCATCCTCTTGCCAGTGAAAAGAGTGTATCCATAAGCGACTTGGAAGAATACCCTTGCCTATCTTTCCATCAGGGAGAGAAAAATTCCTTCTATTATGCAGAGGAAGTTCTGAGCACATATCCTTATAAAAAAATAATCCATGTAAATGACAGAGCGACTGCCCTTAATATGATGACTCTCTTAGACGGCTTCACTCTGTGCAGCGGTGTCATCTGCAAAGAGCTCAACGGAGACGGATACACATCCATCCCTCTTCAAAGTGATGAGCTAATGCGCATAGGCTATATCAAGCGATCTGACACCAAGCTATCTCCGATCGCCAAGCAGTTCATCAAAGAGATGAAAAAATATGGTAAGCGTCAAATAACCCGCCTATGATTTAATCTGCTTCTATGGTTTACTTTAAAAAACCGAAAAAACTAACTAGTTTTTTAAAGGAGGCCAGAAATGGATCAAATCACACACGATGTGCGTACAGCCCAGTGGGCTGA
>NZ_JAILQF010000028.1 GCF_024699075.1 Butyrivibrio sp. | reverse complement strand
AAAATGTCCGGGAAACGCAGAAAGCCCTATATGGTAAGAGTAACCACCGGATGGACCATTGATCCGGAAAAAGGTACCAAAAAGCAGACGTACAATGTCATAGGATATGCTGAAACCAAGCAGGAAGGCTTGCAAATGCTATCAGATTATCATCAGAATCCATTTGATACAAAAGCAGCCAAAATGACATTCACAGACGTATATAATGCCTGGTCTGAAGCAAAGTATCCTGCCATCTCTAAATCCAACGTACATGGGTATACAGCCTCATATAACGTATGTGGCACCCTTTACAACAAAACTTTTAGAGATATAAGGCTGGCAGAGCTTCAGAATGTCATTGATACCTGCGGAAAAAATTATCCTACACTCCGTAAGATCAAAGTCCTTTTCAATCAGCTTTACGATTACGCACTTAAGAACGATATCTGTAACAAGGACTATTCCGAATTTGTAGATATCCTCAAGTATAAGGATAAGAATCCAAACAAGGTTGAGAGAGATATCTTTTCAAAAGCTGAGATTGACAGGTTATGGGAACTCAAGGATGATCCGTTCTACCAGACAGTACTGATGCTGATTTACAACGGCTGTAGAATATCTGAACTACTGGATTTGGAAAAGAAAAATGTTCATCTTGAAGAACAGTATTTCGATGTGATACTAAGTAAGACTGAAAATGGTATCAGAAAGGTTCCTATAGCAGATAAGGTTCTCCCATTCTACAAAGCCTGGTATGAATCCTCTGATTGTGAGTACCTTCTTCACACCGATGACAACAAAAAATTCACCTACAGAAACTATAAAGACAGCTACTGGACACCACTAATAGAAAACCTTGGTATGGAGCACAATCCTCATGATACTAGGCACACCTGCATATCAATGCTAGCGGAAGCTCATGTGGATCCTACAATGATCAAGAAAATCGTAGGACACTCCGGAGCAATGTCTCTGACAGAGAAAGTGTACACACACCTTGATATCCAGTCTCTGGTAGAAGCAATAAATAAAATCTAAGACTTGATAATTTTGCTGTCTACCTGCTGTTTACTCGCTGTTTACGGTACAAAATTTTCTGCGTTTCACCACAACTGAATACAATTATAGATAAAAGAAAAACCCCAGAAACACTGAGTTTCTGAGGTTTGTAAATTCTTTTTGAATCTCGAAAGATTATCTCTTTGGAGTATGAAGAGGCAGATGTGTATGAGCTGGATATGGAAGAAGGATATAAAGGGTACAGAGTAGATACTTATTATATAGTGGATGGAACAACAATTTTAGACAATTTTTATTTTATACAGATACACCCTGATTCAGGAGTATCAATAGCTTTATATTCGGGTCCCGAATCGGATTTTGATGCTTATGAGGAAGAATTCAACAGATTATTCGATAGTATGTATGTAGTTGAAGAGGAACAAGAGGTTGCAAAGGAAGAAGAAGCAGAAGAATATGGTCATCCGTATCCGTATGTATATGCTGATGAGTATGAAGAGGAAGAGGACGACAGCAGCTATTATGCGGGCGGTTCGGGAGGATATTATATACTGAACGAATCAACAGGGAAATTCCATGATCCGACCTGCTATAAGGTTCCGGAGATCATAAACAGTGTGGAGATGTACGATTCGTATTCGGAAATGCTGGCGAACGGATATGAGCCCTGCGGTATCTGTGATCCATGGTAGGGATCATTGGATGTCCTCTGGTTAAAGCAGCCATGGTAAACAGTCGGGCCGGAAGTGGTATGATCATCACTGTCCGGCCTGTTTTACTTATATAATCTATAATACGTTGATTCTCATCAGGGCATATGTATAGAACAGGTATATATGACGTAAAGGAGCACAAGGTATGATATTTTTATCTTTCAGCGGCAGTGCATTTAATAAAACTTATAGTGAATCCAACATCTATATGATCATTTCCCCGAAAGGTGAGCATGCATCACAGATGGATTTCCTTTATAAAGCAGTTGGGTTTGTCAATGATAAAGTGTATCCCGGGGAGGATTTTGGTGCAGATTATAAAGGGATCAGCTTAAAAGAAGGCAGATATGAAGATATAGTAAAAAACTGGATAGCTTCCATGGATAAGTCAATCGAGATAAAATTTGATGAGATAAAAGATATCCTAAGGATAAAATGTACAAATTCAGACCCGTACCGGGATGAGTATCTTATAGAAACGGGAAGCGAGTATATTATGTTCCTGTGGTCAACAACAGCTTAAGAGATATTTATAATCCGGTAATACAAATATTTATAACATCCTGACGGGAAAACATCCAAAAGAAGTTTTTTAAGCGGTGCGTTGTCAAGGAAAACGTGGAATACCGGAGCGCAGCGAGGATATGCCGCGAAAGTCCCTTGACAAAAGGAAAGCGCCATAAACTATCGTTCCGGTGGAAGACACTCAATGTCTTCTGCCTTAATTACTTTAAGTTAATGACAATTTACCAGGTGGCATCAAAAAAGCTGAATCCTTCTTCCTCTTCATCAGTCTTTGTAATAGACGAAGGTACGATTTTGGGCCCTTTTTTACCGTTGCATTTGCTACATAAAACCTGAAGATTACTTGGAATAGATTTACCTCCTTTAGATATCGGGGTTATATGATCTACATGAAGACCGACTTCATCCGGCATATATTTTCCGCAGCTTTGGCAGGTATAATTATCCCGCTCTTTTATCTGAAGCCTTAGTTCCGGTGTCATTAGCTTTCTCTGGTTTTTCTCTTCCCATTTCTTTCTGGTGGTTTCATAATTGATTTCTTCAAGCTCATCGTCTATTTCAAGCATCTGGTTCAATGACAGGGACAATCTGTAAATCTCATTATTTACTGTGTAAGGGGTCTTTTGATAATTTCTGGTCTGATACCGTGTCTGCCTTCGATAATATGCAAACTCGAATATCTTATAATTTTTATCAACAACCGTATCTTTTATTACCAGATATTGAACTCTTTTATGCGATCTCCATAGAGAAGCATTTTTTATAATTGTTTCGCATTCTTTCTCCCAGCTTGTAAGTGCATTTATATATATGTTTTCTATATCCTGACGCGGATTTTTCTGCCTGTTTATCCATATATCTATATACTCTGTATAGGATGGTTGCCTTTTTTTGGACAAGTCAACACTGATTTGTATAACCGGATATCGAAATGGATTATTATTATAATCCTTTATTATATAAACGATAGCAAGAAGTACGATAGTTACCGCGATAATAGTTAATACAGGTGTCGCTACGGGGTACTCTAACCACAATTCTTTCATAACATACCACCCTGTTTGAGCTTCATCGGAACTATTGTCATAAGGAATGGAATAGTGATTGTATCAAGTGCCAAACGTTGCGGGGTATCAAGGATATATAATAATGGTATATGACTAAGGTCGGGCGTAGTTTCAAGCGCTTCATTCCAAAGGGTCAGTTCTACCATTAGTAATGCATCTGTGATAGAGGGTATATCAAGAGAAACCTCATGGAATTTCCTGCCTCGGTTCTTTTTCCTTTTAAGTACATATGTGATCTTTGTATCTGTTTTTTCCCTTGTAATAATCCAATGACTCTTATACATATAATCAGTAAATGATATACAGGCAGGTGATATAAAGCGATCCCCCATCCATGCAAAGAATCTGTTAAATTTGAATTCTTCTATATCTTTTTTCGTAAATTTCATATATGTTTCCTTCCTATGATGATTATCTTTCATACACAGATCTTTTTCAAGTTAAAATTCAGGAATGTGAAAATCTCTTCTGATTCTTGATGTAATAGATACCTTCTTTATGATATAATTTTTTAAAGTTATGGAAAATGATGATTTCTTTCATCATGGGTCTATATTTAGATATATTATAATAAAATGTGGTGAAAAAAAGCTAAGGATAATGTATTGCTGAATTTTCAATGTATTTATGCCCTGATTGCCGAAAGCTATTCAAGGTAAAGAATAACAATAAGAAGGTTAAATATTCTAAAGTAAGGAGTTATATTCATGAATAACGATCAACGATTAAAACTTATTGAGAAGAATCTTAAAGAAGTAGAAGAGATTACAAATGATATCAAATATCTTGCGATGGGCGATGAAGCATTGAATGAAATAGCTGGTATTTTAGACAAAAATACAGCGGTCATACGTGATTTCGTAACAAATCCCAGCCATGATAAAATACCAAACATAAAGAAAAACATAGATGAAATCGAAGAAATGGCACGATGTGTGGATGTTAACGCATCCAATGACCATAATCTTATAAACCTATCAAATACGTTAGGCCTTGATGCTCTGGCTTTGATGGATTATGCGGAAAATTATGAAAAACAGAACACGTAAAAACTACTTTAATAGGGATTTTTCTTAAATAAGGTAGCGCAAACGAATAATCCGTAATAGATAGTAGTGTTAATATGAAATAGTT
>NZ_JAILQF010000474.1 GCF_024699075.1 Butyrivibrio sp. | reverse complement strand
ATGGATATTAGTTAGCTGCCTTCCAAGCTTCGTACTGCTTCTGAGCTTCTGCAAGAACATCCTGGTATCCTGCATCATCAAGCTTCTGCTGATACTCTGCGATGATATCTGCTACCTGATCTGAGCCATAAGCACCCATTTCAAGAGAGTTACCATACTCTGTGAAGAGGTTTACACAAGCTGAGTACTGAGCATCTACTGAGCTGTGGTCGAAACGGAATCCGTTAGCAACTGTTCCTGATGCACCGTTGTTGAATGTATCATAGAGCTCTACCTTGTCAGAAGGCTCACCAACTTCAAGTGTTACAGCCTTAACTGATGTTGACTCCCAAGGGCTGTGGTTGTATGTAGCTGTTCCTGCTGTTCTGTCTACAAGTCCATCTGTAAGAACATAATCTGTACCTTCAATACCATATGTATAGAGGTTAGCTACTGTATTATCTGTATAAAGGTATCCAAGGAAATCTACGCAAGCTGCTGCTACTTCAGGTGATGACTGAGCTGATACTGCGAAGCATGATCCAAGAGTTGTTGTTGAACGGCCCCAGTTCTGTGTAACCTGTGCGAAATGCTCAGCCTGGTTGCCATCACGTCCTTCAGACTCTTCGTTGTTAGGAACTGCTGTCCACCAGTTGAACAGCCAATCCTGTGTCTGAGCTGTCTGAGTTGTTACAACGCCGCCGATCTCATCATCAACATTGATGTAACCCTTCTCGCCCCATTCAGCAATGAGTGTGCAGTACTCAAGATACTCATCTGTCTGAAGTGTATTAACAAGTTCATTAGTCTCCTGATCAACACCAATCTGTGACATAAGAGAATTGTCTACGAAATCATACTTATCAAGGTAGAATCTGTAGAACATAGGTGTGTTAGCAAAGATAAATGGATATTTGATACCTGCGTCAAGAGCTTCCTGAAGGTAAGGCTCAAGGGCTTTAAGACGTGAATATGTATCGCTTTCTCCTTCGATTGCCTTTACAATTGCTTCAGGATCTTCGCCGATAGCTTCTACATTAGAATCAAGCATCTTGATCATGTAGCCTTCAGCACCTTCCTTATATACAGGAACGAACATATCCTTGCCGTCATAACGTGCTGACTCCCAGAACCATTCAGGCATTGAATCCCAAAGTGTTGTACCTGGAAGAAGATCTGTAAGATCATATGCTGCATTAGAATTATAAAGATCGTTAGTACCTATTGTAGCCCACCAGTTAGCTGTCCAGAGAAGATCAACCTCTCCGCCTGCAAGTGCCATGTTAGCCTTATCTCCATACTCACCGTTCATGATATCATGAATATCAATTGTGTATGTAGCGCCAAGTTCTGCAAGACGAGCATTGATAGCATCTTCAACTGCCTGAACTTCATCTTCATCTACAGATCCTGTATTATAAGTACATCTGTAGAGTCTTATTACTGTTCCATCACCTGAGCTTGCAGTATCTGTAGAACCGCTTGCATCAGTAGAAGTTCCCGATCCATCAGTTGTCTCTGTTTCGCCTGTTGTCTGTGTTCCATCAGTTGTGCCTGAGCCACCACAACCTGCAAGCATCATTGTTGCCATTGTTGCTGAGAACATACAAGCTAAAGCTCTCTTTGTTAATTCATTTCTTCTCATAAAAACCTCCCTCTTTAGAAAAATGGTTTATTATATCCAGGGGACATCCCCCTAAACACCTTAGAAATTTAACCCTTAACAGAACCTACAGTAAGACCCTTTACAAAGTATTTCTGGAAGAAAGGATATGCTATGATAACAGGTCCTATAACTACGATAACTGTTGCCATTGTTGATGAATATTTAGGTATTGAACCTCCCATAGCCTGAAGAACTGCTGATGGGATATTCTTGTTATTGAGCATTGTCTCAATTGACTTCTGAATGTTTATAAGAAGAAGCTGCAATGGCTTTTTGGAATTACTCTCAATATACAGATAAGCATTCTGCCAGTCATTCCAGTATGCAGTAGCCATCATAAATCCTACAGCCGCAAGTGAAGGCTTCATAAGAGGAAGAGTGATCTGGAAAAATGTCCTGTACTCTCCAGCTCCGTCGATTCTTGCTGCATCCATGAGTTCTTCAGGAATACTGTTCTGGATATAGGTCCTTAAGATAATTACATTCATCGTCGTTACACACAGCGGTAGAATAAGAAGCAGCAGGCTGTCCTTAAGATTATACTGTGATGTGAAGATGATGTAGTTAGAAAGCTGACCTCCGTTAAAAAGCATTGGTATAAGAAGGTAAACTGATAAAGCTTTTCTAAGTCTGAACTCCGGTCTTGAAAGTGAGTAAGCAAACATACTCATTACAAGAAGTCCTACAAGTGTACCAACAAGTGTTATAAAAATTGTCACACCATATGATGTACGCAGCTGCTCACCATATTTAAGTACCGCATTCATACCTGATAAAGAGAACTCTTTAGGAAAATAGGTAAAACCTGTAGTCTCAATCTCTTTTTCAGCAGTAAATGCTGAAATCACAACAAGTATGATTGGAAGTGCGCAAAACGCTGTATATAAAAACAAAAACAGGAATAAGATATACTGCCCGATTCCGGGTTTACTTGCACTCTTTAATTTTTTTGCTCTAGCCATTTCTATTCTCCCCCTCTAATCAGAATAATGAGTTATCAGGTGCAATCTTTTTAACTATTCCGTTAGCCAAAAGCATGAGCAAAAGACCCACTATAGACTGGAAGAATGTTGTTGCAGCTGTAAATCCGAAGTTTGAATTCTTCATGATCGCATTAAGTACATAAGAATCGATAACCTGTGTTGTCTCATAAAGAATACCTGTGTTTCTTGTTACCTGATAGAAAAGACCTGTGTCAGAATGCATGATTCCGCCAACTGACAGAAGAAGCATTACTGTGATCATAGGAATAAGTGAAGGAAGTGTTACATGCTTAATCTGCTGCCACTTGCTTGCACCGTCGATTGAAGCCGCTTCATAAAGTGAAGTATCAATTCCGGCAAGTACCGACATATAAAGGACTGATCCATAACCTACGCCATTCCACATTTTAACTATTGTCAGTATGTATGGCCAATACTTAGCAGTTCTGTAAAAAGGAATCTTACCTCCAAGAAGGTTATTGATGATACCAGTTCCTGAGCTTAAATATGCCATTACGATAAACTGTACTGCTGCATATGATACGAATACAGGTATGATCATGATAGTCTGCATTGTCTTACCAACTCTCTTGAATGCAAACTGATCGATCGCAATGGCAAGAACAACATTGAGGAACTGTCCAAGAGCTGTAAATATCACATAGTACATAAGTGTATTTCTTGTGATTCTGATGAAATCATTCTTGGATTGAAGAAGGAATTTAAAATTCTCAATTCCATTCCAGGGACTGAACCATATGCCTTTGGTGTAATCAAAAGATTTGAATGCAAGTACAAGACCTGCCATAGGAACATAATTAAAGAAAAACAGAATAAGTACTGCCGGAAGCGCAAGAACAAGATAGGCGTGATGCTTGAAAACATTGTGCCAGAATCCATCGTTCTTTCCGCTCAGCTCGGTGGTTTTAGGTTTAGAACTCATTTCATAATCCCCCTCGTTTAGAATAAAGCAATAGAAAAGCTTTCGAAAACCAATGACTTAATATAACTTAATCGTTTTCGTAATTTAAATATACATCATATTACCTAGAATTGCAATATATTTTTGCCTATTTATAGTCATTTTATTTGTTTTTTGACGGATAATCTCTGTACTTTTTGTGCTATATAACAAATAACTGACGCATATCTAAATTAAGTGCATAAATAGATACTATATAAGTCATATACGGTATTACGTATTTAGGCTATATAAAAGCCTATTTTAAAGGCTTACAGAGGAATTCAAAAAGATTATTTAGAGATTTTCGAACGAAAAGAATGCGTAAACGTTTTCGTATATTCTAAATTATTTTATATATTTTAAAACAAAAGAAAAAGCAGATTTCGAAAGAAATCTGCTTTTAAAATGTGAGTGACAAGATTCGAACTCGCGACCTTCTGGTCCGTAGCCAGACGCTCTATCCAGCTGAGCTACACTCACATAATATTTAGTTTTGCTTTTGCAACTGCATCAGCAACGGATATTATATTAGTACAATTAAGATCTTTTGTCAACAAAATTACTGATTTTTTTCAAAAATCGTTTTTGTGTTAAGGTATTATCCTATTATCGTATTATGCCTGCAAGCATCGCAGAGAATCACCAAAAATGAACTGATTACAGTTTTAGTCATCATCCTCATAATCGTCATCTTCGCCGTTTACAGCTTTATTATCTTCTGCTTCCTGCATCTTGGTCCTTATATAAGCATTATTCATTTCAAGCTTGGCTTCTCTGAAGCAGTTAATAAGCTTTGGATTGAACACACCACATTCTCCGTTGACTATCATTCCAAATGCCTTGTCCATTGAATATGCAGCCTTATATACACGTTCGCTTATAAGGGCATCATAAACATCAGACAGACCTGTCAACTGAGCTGCCATCGATATTTCATCCCCTTTAAGACCATCAGGATATCCGTTTCCATCGAACTTTTCATGGTGATGCCTGCATATATCATAACTGTACTCAAAATATTCTTTGTCCTGAATATCAGCGAGCATTCTGATAATATCACATCCTCTTGTAGTATGTGACTTCATAACTTCAAACTCATCTCTTGTAAGTCTTCCGGGTTTTAGAAGAATATTGTCCGGGATGGTTATCTTTCCAATGTCATGCATGGCAGATGCAGAAGCCATAACCTCTATCTGATGATCAGTAATACTATACTCAGGGTACATGTTCATCACATACTTGCCCAGAATGGAAACAAAGTCATGTATTCGTCTTAAATGATATCCTGATTCGAGATTACGAAACTCAACAATCGTACATATCTTTTCAACGATCATCGCGTTATTCTTCTTCAGAACTTCCTGCTGCTTCTGAAGCTGCTGGAATTGCGCTCTAAGAAGCTTGGTCTGACTGTTTACCTGATCTTCAAGATGCCTTTTGGACATAAGTATCTCTATTGAACGGCTGACCTTCTTTTGTACGATAAGAGCATCAAAAGGCTTGCATATAACATCAACAACGCCATGTTCATAGCATTTTCTCTCTGTCTCTATTGATGTATCACTTGTGATCATTATTACTGGTATCTTATCAACAAGTTTGACCTTATTAATTTCGACAAGCACAGAAAATCCATCCATCTCGGGCATATTAATGTCGAGAAGGATAGCACTTAGAAAAGCTCTGCTCTTAACGACCATCTCAATTGCTGTCTTACCATTATCCGCTTCAAGGATAGTATAATCATCCTTAAAGATTTCCTTTAAGACATCACGATTGATCTCTGAGTCATCTACTATAAGAATTGTTGGTTTGCTTCCAGCATTTTCTTCAGCCATGTGTTCACCTGTGATCTGAATATGATAAATGTAAAAGGATCTGTTCTTTTGCCTTATAAAGTCTGCAAATGATGACCATTATATTATTCGGCAGATTAGTGCATTACATTAACTGCGACTTATGTGTTAGTTTCTAAAGACAAGACAAGGTGCCTGGGCCATATTTAATGCACGGAATATTTTGGCAGGATCATATAAGAAATAATATTACTTCTGATAGATAATTCCGCCCTTTTCTTCCTTGGTACTTGAAATCTGAAGCTGCTTGCCATCAATTATAAGAAGCACGCCCGCATAAACTGTGCTTCTTGCTTTAATGCTGGCTCCTCTAACTTTAAGCATCTGATTATTAATATCTTCCATTTTTTCTTCATAGCCTACAAGCTCTTTTTCCTTAGAGCTTACTGCCATATTGATCTTAACCTTCCACTGAAGCTGTTCACGTGTATTAAGATCAGCTGTGCCTACACGCTTTTGCTCCTTGGAGAAGGTATCAAGCTCTGATTTGGTCTTCTCAATAACTCTTTTTACATTATTATATTCATTAAGAAGAGCTGATGTTACTCCGACTCTTACGATAGTCTTAATAGAACTGTCGCTTCCAAGCTTGGCTGCGTTTATACCCATCTGAGTAGATACGTCGCCGCCTATTATGGCGCCTTCATCGCCGTATACCATTACGCTTCCTCTAATATCTGCATTACAATAGATCATGCCATTGCAAAATACAGATTTGCCAACATCAAGAGTAAGATTCTGAAGGTATCTGGCATATATATTACCGTCTGTCTTTACAGAAGCTTTACGGTCAAGGCCATTACATCCGCTTCTAAAGACTATATCGCCTTCTGCTTCTATTGTAGCGCCTTCTGCATATCCATCTATTATGACATCGCCCTGAGCCTTTATAACAGACTTTGCAGGAACTTCTCCTTTAACCCAGACTGTTCCTACAAAATCAATGGACAAGGGTCTCTTACTATCTTCTATTTCCATGAGCGGACTTATTATCATCTCGCCATCTGTAAATCTTATTCCGCCTGATACAGTAGCACAGTAAGTTTTATGGTCAGGCATGACCATAAAGCCTCTGCCTTTAAGAACAGGCATATCTCGTCCGTTCTTGCCAGGAAGTGTAATATTCTTTATAGTCTTTCCATCGGAGCCATGGATAGCCGGATGATATACAGCAAGCTTCTGTCCTACTGTTACCGTATCAAAATATCTTACATTATCGAAGTTAGCTGATCCATCTTTGGTAAATTCTATTTCTGTTGGAACTTTTCTGTCAAAAAAGTATTCATAATATCCATCTTTACCAAAAGTTGGGCCATAACCTTCCGCAACAAGCTTTTTCTCTTCATACTTCTCATTACCTATCATGTCCAGAATGACATCTTTTTTGATGCCAAAGGTTATATTAGCTTTACCGAGAAGTTCAAGCACAAATTCTAGAGTATACTTTCCGTTATTCTTAAGCCTAGGCAAAGTAAGGTATGCTTTGAGACCGTCCGGAGTCATCTGAAGATAATGTCTCTTTTCTTTCTCAGAGCCGTCAAAAGTTTTATACTTACTTGCGTTATTATCATTGTCAACAGAAACCCTTCCATCTCTGCTTTCTACATCATCTTCAAATCTTAGGCTTCTGGAATCGGCAACGCCGGCATCTTCACCCTTTTCAAGCCTTTGTCTTATCTCTTTCATATCCCTTGCAGAATTGATCATGCTGGAATATTTAGATACGTCAACTCCTGATTCAAGGCCTTTTCTTATTTCATGCATCTGGCGAGGCTGATAGAGGGGCTTTGCATACTCACTTACATCAACATTTTTTTCAAGTCCGCGCCTTATCTCCCTCATCTGCTGCCAGTTAAACTCATGATCAGCATAAAGAGAAACATCAAGACCTTCCTCAAGGCCCTTTCTTATCTCCCTGAGATTCTCACCGCGAATTTCCACATCAAGATACTTATCAAAGTCGTCAAGATGCTTTTCTCTTGCCTTAATTATCTGTTCAAGCTGGTCTTCGTCAAATCCCTGTTTAATATAATCAGATATATCAACCTGACGTACATGCGCCTCTTTCATCTGGCGAAGTACACCAACAGAATTTGAAACTATCTCTTCCGTAGTAAGACTAAGGCCTGATTTCATGCATTCTCTGGCCTCACTCATCTTCATAGGCGGAATAGAAGGCTTTGCATAAGCTGCTATATCTACATTATCAACAAGTCCAAGCCTTATTTCCTTCATTTGAGAAGCATCAAATGCAGGATCTTTATAAAAAATAACAGGAAGGTCTGCTTCAAGTCCAAGTCTTATCTCGTGCATCTGCTCGCCAAGATATTCTTTTTTGGTGTACTCTGCAACATTTATGCCATTAATTAGTCCCTGCCTTATCTCGGATACCTGGGATAGATCATAGCCATCTTTCCTGAATTTGGTCATGTCAATATTCTGCTCCATTTCAAGGCGCAGTTCTTCCATAAGCATCCACGGCATGGACGAGTTCATATATCTTGAAACATCAACCCCTGATTCAAGACCTTTGCGCACTTCAACAAGCTGGTTGTAATCCAGCTTCTTGCTCCTAATAACCTCTGGGTCACCACCTGCTTTCCTGCACAGTTCAAGCTCTTTGTCATACTCTATCGCCTGAGCCTGTTCAAGTGCCTTCTGCGCTTCAAGGGCAGCTTCATCCATCGTTTCTTCAGTTGTAAGATCTATAGCCAGCTTTTCGTTATCCATAATGGTCCTCTGACTTAAATGGTACTTTTGAAGCAACGTAAAAAAATCTACACTATGTGTTATACAAATATATCGGCTATTAATTTATGTTTATTGAGTTTAATAATTCAAACTTCGCAAATATAAAATTCTACCTTACCTGCGTTTAGATTCTCCTGGCTCATTACTAAAGCATCTCACTATCTTAGTAAAAAAAGCTTCCGGAAGCAGGCATATCATCTGCTACCGGAAGCTTTTATCATCTTTTATACTTATCGAACATTTCTTTTATAGACTTATCATATGGTGCTTTTAGAACACCGTATTCTGTTACTATACCAGTTATAAGCGAGTTATCTGTTACGTCAAATGCAGGATTATAAACCTTTACGCCTTTAGGTGCCATACGCTTTTTATACCACATTTCCGTTACTTCTTCAGGTTTTCTCTGCTCTATTACTATGTCATCACCTGTCTTTGTATTTATATCAATTGTAGATGTCGGAGCGCATACGTAAAAAGGTATACCATAATGCTTTGCGACTGTTGCAACAACACTTGTACCTATCTTGTTGGCTGCATCTCCGTTAGCAGCTACTCTGTCACATCCTACAAATACAGCCTGAACCTTGCCTGTCTTCATGATCGAAGCTGACATATTGTCGCAGATAACAGTTGTATCTATACCTGCAGAATGAAGCTCATAAGCTGTAAGCCTTGCCCCCTGCAAAAGTGGCCTTGTCTCATCACAATATACATGGAAATTGTAGCCTCTTTCATGGCCCAAATATATAGGAGCTGTTGCTGTTCCATATTTGCAGGTAGCAAGCTGACCTGCATTACAGTGAGTTAATATTCCATCTCCCTTTTGCACAAGAGTAAGTCCATTTTCTCCGATCTTCTTGCAGACTTCTATGTCTTCAGCTTTAATAGCTTCTGACTCGTCATGCATTACTTTAATAACAGCTTCCTTGTCAAAAGAGCTTCCGCTTCTCTCTTTTTCTTCGATAAAAGAAACAGCTTTTTGCTCCATTCTTTCAAGCGCCCAGGAAAGGTTAACTGCTGTGGGACGGGAGCTGTTTAGATAGTCTTTATTCTTTTTAAGTTCACTTAAAAATTCTTCTTTGGATGTAGCAGAGCTTTTTTTCATAAGAAGATATATACCAAATCCGGCACATACGCCTATAGCAGGAGCTCCTCTTACCTGAAGAAGGTATATGGCATTCCATATCTCTTCTCCTGTCTTTAAATCTATAAGCTTTGTTTCTCCCGGCAGAAGTGTCTGATCTATTATGACGATAGCATCACGCTCATCTGCAAGAGCAACTGTTTCATAGTCTAGTATACTTTTCATGATATTTTTCCTTTGTTTGATATATTTCTATATTGGATCTATTTCTTTAGCTGATTTACTTTTTTAGATGATTCACTTTTTACTGATCATATTTTGAATATTTTTTATCTGATCTTTTTCTGACCATTATTCTGATCTTTTATCCAAATATTCTTTTATTAAAATATTATCATGTATTATCAGCCGATTCTTATAAGTTATATAGCTTTGTATATTTATCCTCAAGATAATCAAGATAGTAGTTAACATCAAAAGGCTTGCCTGTAGCCTTTAACATGATCTCATCCGCATTATATCTGCAGCCGTATCTGTGTATATGTTCACGGAGCCACCCTTCTATATCGACATATCTGCCATCTCTTAAGTACTCATCAACATCTATATCCTTCCTCATAGCATCCATGAACTGGGCAGAGAAGGCTGAGCCAAGAGCATAAGTCGGGAAGTAGCCAAAAGAAGCATCAGACCAGTGCACATCCTGA
>NZ_JAILQF010000463.1 GCF_024699075.1 Butyrivibrio sp. | reverse complement strand
AGACAGTAAGAACTGCAGAGGCTCTGTATTATGATAATAAGCGTGAATGGAACAAGATGATAGACAGAGCTATGGCTGTAGACTTCAGCTGGAAGGTTTCTGCTAATAAGTATCAGGAGATGTACGACTGGCTCAGGCCATAAAAATTCTCATGTAGCAAGGAATATGTAAGTAAATCTGTGTACTTATAAATGAGTATGACTTATTTCTTTATAACTAAAAATGTCATGGCTTACGGGCTATGACATTTTTTATGTGCTTGTAATGCTCTATTTACTCAAAACTTGTTTAAATGCGATTTTGATTATATACTACGTGAGGAAGATTTTATATTGGCGAAAAAAGAACTCCACTTCTTTAAGTGGGGATCATATCTTAGTAAAGAGAATAACTCCACTTCTTTAAGTGGAGATCATGACAAACTTGATAATCGGAAGAAGACTAAATTATTATGGAAGAAAAAAACGGTAGCGGAATTTTAAAACAGGCAGGAATACTGGCTGCTGCAGGTATAATCGTAAGGATCATAGGCCTTTTATACAAGAGTCCTCTGACTTCTATTATAGGAGATGAGGGTAATGGATACTATAATGCAGCATATAACTGGTATATTACTGCTCTTATGATAGCATCTTACAGTATACCATCAGCTATATCCAAGGTTATGTCACAGAAGTTTGCTCTGGGGCAGTATAAGAGTGCCCAGAAATTATTTAGATGTGCTCTTGTATTTGTAGGAATATCAGGAACTGTATGCGGAATTCTATTAATGGCCATGTCAGAGTTTCTTGTAGGTGAGGGCGGAGCTTATGTTCTCAGAGTCTTTGGACCTACAGTTGTTCTATACGGACCACTTGGAGTACTAAGGGGATATTTCCAGGCACACAGGACTATGGTACCGACTTCTGTGTCTCAGATAGCAGAGCAGCTTGTTAATGCCTTTGTAAGTATTCTTGCTGCATTTCTTCTTACTAATATTGCTGTATCCAAAATGAATGCAAATCCTGATGCCGGTATAAATCCTGCAATATACGGAGCTGCAGGAAGTGCCCTTGGAACAGGTGCCGGCGTTCTTACTGCACTTATATTCATGATCCTTGTATACCATTTGAATAAAAAAAGAGTAAGAAAGCAGATTGAAAGTGATACAGGAAAGATTGATGATACCTTTACCATATTTATACAGATAGTATCAGTAGTTGTTCCGTTTTTGTTTAGTACGCTTCTTTATAACATAACTCCCAATATCAATCAGAAGATTTTTTATGCTTTTATGATGAGTATCAGAGGTTTAAGCGAATCTGATACAGCAGCCTTATATGGAGTATATTCAGGTAAGGCTCTTACAATTACAACTATACCTATCGCAATGGCATCGGCAATGGCATCAGCTATGATCCCAAGTATTTCTGCTAGGTTTATTACAGGTGAAAAGAAGGAAGCTAATAATATAGCAACTAAAGTAATACGTGTATCTATGCTTGTAGCTATACCTTCAGCAATAGGACTTATAGCACTTGCAAGACCTGTGACTATGATTCTTTTCCCTCAAAGAGGATCACTTGATCAGGCGGCAATGCTTCTTGCTGTGCTTTCACTTACTGTAATATTCTATTCCCAGTCTACTATTACCAATTCAGTTCTTCAGGGAACCGGTAAGCTGATAATACCTGTGATCAATGCGCTTATTGCGCTTATCGTACAGACAGTGGTTCTGGTGCTTATTCTGTATCTGACACCGCTTAATAATATGAGCCTTGTCATAACCAGAGTCATATATGCATTTATCTTGTTTGTCTTAAATGATCATGCTTGTAGAAAGAGGCTCAGACTTAACCTTAATACAAAGACAATCTATATTATGCCTCTTATAGCTTCAGTTATAATGGGAGTTTGTGCATTTGTAATATACTATGTGGTGACGATTCCTTTTGGTGGCATGAAAGATGTAGGCTATTTCGTAAATCTTGTTGCAACAGGTATTTCTATAGGTGTTGGCGCTCTTATTTATGCAGCAGTTCTTGTTAAGAGCGGAACGATTACAGAGCAGATACTTAAAACGCTTCCTAAGGGAAATAAGGTCATACGCCTTTTAAAGAAAGTCAGACTATTGTAAATGAAAGCATATTATCATCTTCCGGGATTGTTTGAATTTTATGAGTTTTATAAAGCTTTTCTCCCTATATTCAGAGATCACAGAGAGTATTTCTATGACTGGTGCAATATAGGTTCAATCTATGGCGCACCTGGTGATTGTATATGGGGTGGCGGGAGAGTAGGCTTTGGAGATGCAGACCCAAAGGATGTGGCAGCTCTTATGAAAGAGTATGGCATATCATCCCGCCTTACCTTCAGCAATTCACTTCTTGAAGACAAGCACCTTTATGATGCAAAATGCAATGAACTTTGTGAGCTTTTTGATAATGATGATTCTGTCAAAAACGGAATTATAATCTATTCAGATCTTCTTCTTGAATATATAGCTCAAAAATATCCGAATTATTATTTTGTGTCCTCCACGACAAAGGTGATTACAGATTTTGATGAATTTGTCCGTGAGCTTGACAGAAGTGAATTCAAATATGTGGTTCCCGATTTCAGACTCAATAAAGAATATGAGAAGCTTAATGCTCTTTCAGATAAGCAGAAAGAAAAGGTGGAATTCCTTTGTAATGAATGCTGTTATTATGGCTGCTATGACAGGAAGAACTGCTATATAAATGTCAGCAGAAAAGCTCTTTATGATAATTGTGAAGATCATATCTGTGTGTCGCCTGACGCAGCTAAGGGATACAGGTTCTCGGATGCTATGCAAAATCCTGGATTTATAGGAACTAAAGATATTCAAAAAGTATACATGCCTTCCGGCTTTTCAAATTTTAAGATAGAAGGGAGAAGTCTTGGAAGTGCTATACTTTTAGAGTTTATCTTATACTATATGACAAAACCTGAGTATCAGCTTAAAGTAAGAGAAGAAATATATCTGGACAGCTCTCTGGATCTGTTCTGATAGCTTTGCTTATGCGCAGCATTTTAGTAAGAAGATTCAACCTTTGTACATAGAACATATGCTAATTATTTACGATTTGATCACCTTGGGCAGTCTGTAAATGATTTCTTTGCTTTACAAATCTTCAAATTAGTACTTAAAAAAAGAGACTATAGATGTTATACTATGATGAAAGTCACAATCTAAGGAATTTCAGATAATATGAATAGTATGGTTATTAATAAAAACCTTCGTCTTGTTCTTCGATGGCGTTGCCTGTAATGACATCAATGATCAAATGACTTGGTTCAGAATCTGCATAAAAGATTGTTTGAACACTATATTTAAAAGAAAAGACGAGGATAATTAAAAATGGAAGAGAATAAAACAGTAGAAACAGCACAGGAAAAGAAGAAGGTACTTCTTTCAGGAATTCAGCCAAGTGGTGATCTTCACCTTGGTAACTATCTTGGAGCTATAAAGAACTGGAAGGTTAGAGAAGATGAGTATGACTGCTATTATTTCATGGCAGATCTTCACACTATCACAGTAAGACAGGAGCCTGCAGCTCTTAGAAAGAGAACTATCAATCAGCTTGCACAGTATATTGCATGTGGTCTTGATCCTGAGAAGAATACTCTTTTCATTCAGTCACACGTACCGCAGCATTCACAGCTTGGATGGGTTCTTCAGTGCTACACAATGTTCGGTGAGCTTTCACGAATGACTCAGTTCAAGGATAAGTCAGCTAAGCACAAGGACAACATTAACGCAGGTCTTTTTGCATATCCATCACTTATGGCAGCAGATATTCTTCTGTACCAGCCTGATTTTGTACCTGTTGGAGAAGATCAGAAGCAGCACGTTGAGATCACACGTGATATCGCTACAAGATTTAATAATATCTATGGTGAAGTATTTAAGATTCCGGAACCGCTTATTGCTAAGGCAGGTGCCAGAATTTACGGACTTTCTACACCAGGAGACAAGATGAGTAAATCTGTTCCTGATGGATGTGTATTCCTTATGGATGAGCCTGATGTTATCGCCAGAAAGTTCAAGCGTGCAGTAACAGACTCTGACAAAGAGAACTGCATTCGCTATGATAAGGAGAATAAGCCTGGCGTAGCTAATCTTATGAATATCTACTCAACATTCACAGGTAAGAGCTTTGAAGAAATCGAGAAGGAATTTGAAGGTCAGGGATACGGCGTATTTAAGCCTGCAGTAGGAGAAGTTGTTATTGATGCACTTAAACCTATTCAGGATGAGACCAAGAGAATTCTTGCAGATAAGGCTTATCTTGAATCTGTTTACAGAGAAGGTGCTTCAAAGGCTTCATATGTTGCCAACAAGACACTTCGCAAGGTTTACAAGAAAATCGGCTTTGTACAGCCATAATTTAGTTGTTGATTACGGGGGCAGGCCTTAAAAGGGCTTGCCTCTTTTATGGAGAATATATTTCCTTAGGGAACTGATCATGGATCGCATGACCTGGAAATATTCCCTGAAACATGAAAGGAAAGTTTAAATGGCATTCGACGGTATTACGGTAGCGGCTATAACTCAGGAACTGTCCGACAGATGTACTGATGGCCGTATATATAAAATTGCACAGACAGAGAAGGATGAGATTCTTCTTACTATAAAGCCTCAGGCTGAACGCGGCGGCGGACAGGTAAGAGTGTACCTTTCTGCTGATGCATCTCTTCCACTTGTATATATGTCTTCTGACAATAAACCAAGCCCTCAGCAGGCTCCTACCTTCTGTATGGTACTTAGAAAGCATCTTCTTAACGGACGTATCAGATCAATAGAACAGCCTTCTATGGAGCGTATTATAAGATTTAATGTTGAGCATATGGATGAAATGGGAGATATGAAGACCAAGACTCTTCTTATAGAGCTTATGGGCAAGTATTCCAACATTATATTTGTTGATGAGGACAATACCATCATCGACTCTATTAAGCATGTTCCCGCATCTGTATCATCAGTTCGCGAGGTACTTCCCGGAAGAGAGTATTTCATTCCTGATCAGCAAAAAAAGTTAAATCCAAAAGAGACAACTAAAGAAGAGTTCTGCAAAGCTCTTATCGAAAAGGCAGGCCCTGTATTTAAGGCTATCTATGGTTCATATACCGGATTTGCATCAACTATAGCGCAGGAGATATGTTTCCGCGCAGATATCGATTCACAGCTTCCTGCCTCGGCATTATCTTCAGGTCAGATGGAGAGACTTTATAATGTGTTCGACCTTTTTATGACAAGAATAAAGAATGGCGAATACAAGCCTGCTATCTGTTATGAGAATGATACCCCGAAGGAGTATGCACCTTTTCACCTTATGATATATGAGAAGATGCCTGGCTGCATTCTCAAGGATTTTGATAATATGTCATCCCTTTTGGAGAATTATTATGCGCAGAAGAATGCTCTTACAAGGATCAGGCAGAAGTCAGCAGATTTAAGGCATATAGTTGCTACAGCTCTTGAAAGAACTGTAAGAAAATATGACCTTCAGCTTCAGCAGCTTAAAGATACAGAGAAGAAGGACAAGTATCGTGTATACGGTGAACTGCTTAATGTATACGGCTATAGCGCAGAGCCTTCAGCCGGGTCTATAACAGTTAATGACTACAATACCGGTAATGACCTGACTATACCACTTGATCCAACTCTATCAGCTAGTCAGAATGCCAAGAAGTATTTTGACAGATATAACAAACTCAAACGTACAGCTGAGAATCTTGAAACTCTTACCAAAGAAGTAGAAGCTGAAAAGGATCATCTAGAGTCTATCCAGAATTCACTTGATATAGCGCAGGGAGAAGAAGACCTTGTACCTATAAGAGATGAGCTTGTGGAAGCAGGATACATTCATAAAAAGGGAGAGAAGAAAAAGGCTCAGAGACTGCAGGCTAAGAGTAAGCCTCTTCATTACATAAGTTCAGATGGCTTTGATATCTATGTTGGTAAGAACAACTATCAAAATGATCAGCTTACCTTTAAAGTGGCAAATGGCGGAGACTGGTGGTTCCATGCCAAAGGAATGCCGGGTTCACACGTTATCCTTCAGACAGGAGGCAAGGAAGTTCCGGATAAGGCTTTTGAAGAGGCAGCAGCTATTGCAGCTTTCTATTCCAAAGCTAAGGATCAGGAGAAAGTTGAGATAGACTATCTTCAGCGCAAGAATGTCAAAAAGCCAGGAGGAGCAAAGCCTGGTTTTGTGGTATATTACACTAATTATTCAATGGCTATAAAACCGGATATTTCTAATCTTAAACAGGCAGATTAAAAGAGGGTATTATTTTTTTTACAGGCGCTATGTTATTTCAAAATGTGAGATTACACAAGGTGTCAAAGGACCTGCTTTGTTGACGCTCTGCTTTGGTTAGTCATATAATATGACGTAAGAGGCATCAAAATTTAGCTTTTAGGGCTAATTTGTAGAAGCCATGTGTGTTTTTTCTAAATAAAAATCTGTCATACATATATGTCAGGTTTAAGTCATATGAATAGCATGCAAGACTTGAATCAAGTCTTGAAAATATAAATCAAACTAAACTCGGAGGCTTTTATGGTCAGTAGTATGACAGGTTTTGGCAGAAGCGAAGTTAACTTCGACAATCGCCGTATCAGCGTAGAACTCAAATCAGTAAATAACAGATATTTAGATCTGGGAATCAAGATGCCCAAGATGTTCAATTCTCTTGAAGCAGATATCCGTAAAGAGCTTAAGCTTTATATGAAAAGAGGTAAGGTCGATGTCTTTATCAATTATGAAGATCTGACTGAGGCAGATACCAAGGTTCAGTACAATCATGATATTGCTGCTGAATATGTTGAATGCCTTAAAAAGATGTCAGAGGATTTCGGACTTCAGAATGATGTAAGACTTTCTGTTCTTGCAAGATTCCCCGATGTCCTTACCATGGAAGCTCAGGAAATAGATGAAAAGACTTTATGGGAGCCACTTAAAAAGGCTCTTGATGAAGCTTGCGAGCAGTTTGCCGCTGCAAGACTTCGTGAGGGTGAATTCCTTAAGGAAGACCTTAATAAGAAGCTTGATATCATGAAAGAAGATGTGGATTTCATCACAGAGAGATCTCCACAGATAATCGAAGAGTATAAGGCTGGTCTTCGTGAAAAGATAGATGCGCTCTTAGAAGACACGCAGATTGATGAAAACAGACTTGCCATGGAAGTTACTATCTATGCTGACAAGATATGTGTTGATGAAGAACTTGTAAGACTTAGAAGTCATATCGAAGCCGTTCGCAGTGCACTTGAAGAGGGTGATGACGAGAACGGAATTGGAAGAAAGCTTGACTTCCTTGCTCAGGAGATGAATAGAGAAGCCAATACAACCTTGTCCAAATCCACAGATATTCAGGTATCTGATAAGGCAATTGAGCTTAAGACTACAATAGAGAAGATCAGAGAGCAGATACAGAATATAGAATAAAGAGTAAAGATATCTAAAGCATTGGTTAAACGTACCAGAAGTTTTTGCTTATGCTTAGGTATAAGTCAGAGGTGACATATGTTCACACATATTGGTTTTGGCAACATTGTAAATGTTGATAAGGTCATAAGCATAGTGGTTCCGGATGCTGCACCTGTTAAGCGCCTTGTTCAGAAGGCTAAAGATGAAGGCCGTATAATAGATGCAAGTGCAGGACGTAAGACCAAGGCAGTTCTTATAATGGAAAATAATACAGTCGTTCTTTCGGCTCTTTTGCCAGAGACGATTGCATCAAGAATACAAACAGGAAGTATAGGAAAAGATACAGATGAAACGTAAAGGATTTTTAGTAGTTGTGTCCGGATTTTCAGGCACAGGCAAAGGTACACTTATGAAAGAGCTGGTCAAAAAATATGACAGTTATGCGCTGTCTGTTTCGGCAACGACCAGAGATCCAAGACCCGGTGAAGTCAATGGAAGAGAGTACTTTTTTATCAAAGATGAAGAGTTTGAGAAGCTTATTAAAGAAGATGGGCTTATCGAGCATGCAGGTTATTGCGGACATTATTATGGAACACCAAGAAGCTTTGTAGAAAAGCAGATGGAAGATGGTAAGGATGTCATTCTTGAAATAGAGATCCAGGGTGCAAGACAGATAAGAAAACAGTATCCCGATGCACTTCTTCTTTTTGTAATGCCGCCATCAGCTGCAGAACTTGAAAAAAGATTAAGAGGACGCGGAACAGAATCTGACGAAGTTATAAGAGGACGTCTTAAGAGGGCAGTTGAAGAGTCAGAAGGAATCGAAGAATATGATTATATTCTTGTAAATGACGACCTTGAAGAGTGTGTAGACAAGATGCATCAGGTAATTGACAGTGCACATAACACACCTGGAAGAAACGAGGAATTCATTGCAAGGATTCGCGAAGAAGTTAAGAAATTTGCCTGATATAATAGTTTTAAGGACCTAAAATCCACTTTTTACAAATATATCAGAATATTTTTGTTGAAATTGCTTCTTTTTACTGTTAAAATTTGACAGCATGGTATAATATTAATTATTAGCAATAAAAACGCATTTACGAAAGGAAAACGATTATGATACATCCGTCATATGTAGATCTCATGAACGTCGTTAATAAAGGAGTAGAGGAAGGTGAAGAGCCTGTAATCAGCAGCCGTTATTCAATTGTTATGGCAACTGCTAAGCGTGCAAGACAGCTTGTAGCCGGCGATGAAGTTATGATCGACGCTGATCCTAAGGATAAGCCTTTAAGCACAGCTGTTAAGGAGCTTTACGCTGATAAGCTTTCTATTCTTACAGATGAAGAGAAGGAAGCTATGGCAGATCTTATAGCTCAGAAGAATTCAGAGGCAGACAGCATGAAGGCTGCAGCTGCACTTGATAAGGCAGTTAAGGAATCTGAAGAAGGTTCTGAGGAAGAGTAAAAGTTAAGGCAATAGTACTTTTATTATGAAGATTTTGTTTATATCGCTTGGATGCGAGAAGAATCGTGTAGAGACTGAGTATATGCTCGGTATTTTATCAGAACACGGTTATGAATTCACAGACGATGCACTTGATGCACAAGCAGCAGTGGTCAACACCTGCTGCTTTATTAATGATGCTAAGCAGGAAAGCATTGACACTATTTTAGAGCTTGCAGAGCTTAGAAAAAGTGGAAAGCTTAGAGCTTTAGTAGTTGCAGGATGCCTTGGTCAGCGTTATCAGGAAGAGATTCAGAAGGAAATTCCTGAAGTTGATGAGATCATCGGTACTACTGCTTATGATAAGATTCTTGATGCTTTGGATGGCATACTAAAAGGCCAGATCCAGAACTATTTTGAGAGCATCGATAAAAAGCCAACAACTCACAAGAGAGTTCTTTCTACAGGAACAGCTTACAGTTATCTCAAGATCGCAGAGGGCTGTAACAAGAACTGCACATATTGCATTATTCCCAAGGTTCGTGGCCACTACAGAAGCGTACCTATGGAAGATCTTATAAAGGAAGCTGAAGACCTTGCTTATAATGGTATTAAGGAGCTTATCATAGTAGCTCAGGAGACTACCGTATATGGTCTTGATCTTTATAAGAAGAAGATGCTTCCTAAGCTTCTTACAAAGCTTTGCAGGATCGATGGAATTGAATGGATCCGTGTAATGTACTGTTATCCTGAAGAGATAACAGATGAGCTTATAGAGGTTATAAAGAAAGAGCCTAAGATCTGTCATTATCTTGACCTTCCCATACAGTCAGGAAGCGATAACATTCTTAGAAAAATGGGCAGAAGAACTGATAATGCCGATATCAGAAGGATAACTGAAAAGCTTCGTAAGGAGATTCCAGACATATGTCTTCGTACTACGCTTATTTCAGGATTCCCCGGAGAGACAGCTGAAGATCACAATCAGACAATGAAGCTTATATCTGATCTTAGATTCGACAGACTTGGTGTATTTACATATTCACCTGAGGAAAATACAGTTGCTGCTGAAATGGAAGATCAGGTTTCAGAGAGGATCAAGAAAACTCGTCGTACAAAGCTTATGAAGATGCAGCAGGAGTTTGCATTTGAAGGTGCCAGAAATATGGTTGGCAGAAAGCTTAAAGCTATTATTGAAGGCAGAATAGGTGATGACGATCCTCATACAGATGATCTTGGAAGACCTTTGTATACTTACGTTGCAAGAACCTATAAAGATAGTCCTGATATAGACGGTTTCCTCTTTATTGAAAATGTTCCTTATGATCTTATGAGCGGCAAGTTCGTAGATGTCAGAATAAGCGGATCAGATGGATATGATCTTATAGGCGAACTTGATGACAGTGATGAGGAAGACTGAGTATTGTCTTAATATAAGACCCGCAAAGGGCCTTAATAAATAATTAAATATAATGGCCCGTTAAAGGCGGAAAGAGGACAAGATGAATTTACCTAACAAATTAACATTACTTCGCGTTATCATGATTCCGTTCTTTGTAGTATTCATGCTCACCGAACATAAGTGGGTTGCACTTATAT
The DNA here is from genome assembly GCF_024699075.1 of Butyrivibrio sp. The sequence goes on along the minus strand of NZ_JAILQF010000463.1, from coordinate 6,399 downwards.
TTTTCATATTGGCAAGTCTTACTGATCTTGCTGATGGTAAGATCGCCCGTAAATACAACCTTGTAACAGATTTTGGAAAGTTTATGGATCCCCTTGCTGACAAGATGCTCGTTATATCAGCTCTTATATGTCTTGTAGGTATGGACAGGATCTGGGCCTGGATCGTTATTGTAATAGTTGCAAGAGAGTTTATAATAAGCGGTTTCAGACTTATTGCTGCAGAAAAAGGCAAGGTTATTGCAGCAAGCATGTGGGGCAAGTTCAAGACAACATTCCAGATGATCATGGTAATACTTATGATCATGGATGTAGACTATGCTATAAGTGAAGCTGACGGCTTTGGACAGTTCTTTGGTGTTGTAACAGGAATTGTTACTGTAGTAGCTGTTGCGCTTACAATCATCTCACTTATCGATTACCTGGTTAAAAACTGGGGTGTAATGGATGGACAATTGTAAGGGGGACATAGAAATGCATCCATGCATTTCTGGACATGTCCTGTTTACATCCTGTAAACGTGGCATATAAATGCATCCATGCATTTATAAACATGTCCGGTTTACATCCTGTAAACGTGGCATAGAAATGCATCCGTGCATTTCTGGACATGTCCTGTTTACATCCTGTAAACGTGACATATTAACGCATCCATGCATTTATAAACATGTCCGGTTTACATCCTATAAACCGACTAGCACTTGACGTTTTATTGAATGTGTATATAATAGTTGAAAGGTACCTCTTTGAACGAAAATGAAATGCTTGTGCAGCTTCTTGCACAAAAGAAAATGACTATATCCTGTGCGGAGTCTTGCACCGGAGGAATGGTAGCTGCGGCAATAACAGATGTTGCCGGTTCATCAGAAGTTTTTAAAAGAAGCTTTGTTACATATTGTGATGAAGCCAAGCATGAAATGCTTGGTGTAGATCAGGATATTCTAGATAACTTTACTGCGGTCAGTCCACAATGCGCTGAGGCCATGGTGCGTGGATGTGCACGAAATGCGGAAGCAGATGTAGCTGTTTCCATAACAGGAATCGCAGGACCGGGAGGCGGAACAGATCTTGCACCGGTTGGATGTGTTTACATAGGTTTTTATGTAAAGGGATTGGTCGTAACAGAGAAACACCTGTTTGAAGGAGACAGAAGGCAGGTGCGCAGACAGGCAGCACAGCGTGCTATACATGGTATGCTTCAGATGCTGCAGTAATTATTATTTTATATGTGGTTTAAGTGATGCTTAAAGAATGAAAGCACATAGCTTTATTACTTTTTTGAAACAGCAGGTCTTAAATGATACGGCCTGTTGTTTTTGTTTTGTAATGGTTTTTAATGGGCGTCCAAAACCGCATAAGGCACAAAAAGGTGCCGGAAAGGTTTAGGAATGAGCGATATTTTAGAAGATCTTGAGATTTTTGGTCTTGGAGATGAGAAGTTCAAACACAGAGAAGAGAATATTTACAATCAGATAGGCAAGAAGAGAAGTGTGTTTGGCAAGAAAAAGAGTCATGATATTCTTTCAGATTCAACAGTTTCAAAGGATAGTCATGCAGAGGAAGAAAAGGAAGCAGTAATAGAAAAGTCATATAAAGAAACATTTAAAAACGAAGATAAAGAAACAGATTTGGAGTTAAATAAAGCTATAAATACAGAAATTATAAAAGAAACAGAATTACTTGATAACGCAGAAGAAGTAGTAGAAGCTACAGAAGATAACAAGGAAGATAATCGTATTCGTTATGATGAATCTGAACTTGATGAAAGAATAATAAGAGCAGTATCTGAGATGGGATTCGAATATATGTCTCCTATCCAGGCAGCAGCTATTCCTGTAATGCTCAAAGGCAAGGATATTATCGGCCAGGCTCAGACAGGTACAGGTAAGACAGCAGCATTTGGTATTCCGGTACTTTCTAATGTTAATCCTGATGACAAGCGTCTTCAGGCAGTTATTCTCTGCCCTACAAGAGAGCTTGCAATGCAGGCTGCAGATGATCTCAGAGACTTTGCCAAGTATATGCATGGTGTTAAGACACTTGCAGTATATGGCGGTCAGGATATAATGCGTCAGATCAAGGCTCTTTCTCAGGGAGTACAGATCGTAGTTGGTACACCGGGACGTGTTATGGATCACATGAGACGCCATACAATGAAGATGGATGCCGTTAAGACACTTGTTCTTGATGAAGCAGATGAAATGCTTGATATGGGCTTTAGAGAAGATATTGAGACAGTCCTTAAGGGAATGCCTGAGGATCGCCAGACAGCTCTTTTCTCAGCTACAATGCCAAAGCCTATTCTTGAAATAACAAGACAGTATCAGAAGGCTGATGCTGAATATATCAGAATGACTCCTAAGGAGATCACAGTTAAGTCTATCGAGCAGTCATATTATGTGATTCCAAGAGAGATGAAGTTTGAGGTTCTTACAAGACTTATCGATTATTATCAGCCTCAGAGATCACTTATTTTCGCTAATACAAAGAGAATGGTAGATCAGCTTGCTAGTATGCTTAAGGATAGAGGATATCTTGCAGATGGACTACATGGAGATCTTTCACAGAACCAGCGAGATATGGTCATGAATATCTTCAGAAATGGCCGTATCAATATCCTTATCGCTACAGATGTTGCAGCAAGAGGTATCGATGTAAGCGGTGTTGACTGTGTATTTAACTTTGATATCCCTGAAGATATCGAATATTATGTTCATCGTATAGGACGTACAGGACGTGCCGGTAAGAGCGGTAAGTCATTTACTCTTTGCTCAGGCCGTGAGACATACAAGATCCGTGACATCGAGAAGATCTGCCACACCAAGATCGAGGAGCGCAAGGTTCCTTCTGCTAAGGATATCACAAAGGCTAAGTCTCAGAAGGTATTTGCTGAAGTTATCGACGTGATCGAGAATGGTGATGTGGATTCTGTTATGGCATTTATCCAGCAGAAAGTTGAAGAAGGTGAATATACTGCAGAGCAGCTTGCAGCAGGCTTCATGAGACTTAAGATGGGTAAGGATGTAGAAGACCTTAAGATCCCTGAGAGAAGAAGAGGCGGCCGTGATGGACGCGGAAGAGGAAGCCGTGACGGTGCACGCTTAGGATACGGAAGAGGAAGCCGCGATGGCGCCCGCTCAGGATATGGCAGAGATGGCAGATCCGGAAGAGGCCGCGATGGCAAGGGTCATGATGGTAAGGATGGCAGATTTGCACGTGATGGCAAGGCTTCCAAGAGCTATAGCCGCGATGGAAGAAGTGGCAGAGATGCAAGAACCAAAAAATCTGTAGATTCAAGATCTTACGATAAAGGTGCTAAGAGCTTTAGAAACGTAGAGAAGTCCGGCAGGAAAGGTTCTAGTCGCAAGGATTCTATGAAGGTTGAGAGAAGCCAGGAACGCTTCTTTGGAAGAGTTGCTATAAAGACTAAAGGATCTGACGGCAAGTTTCATAATGACTGATAATTTTAAATGATGATATACAGGACAAAAATTAATCTCATGATTAGATTAATTTTTGTCCTGTTTTTTTGAGCTTTTTTTGCTATAATTACTTTCGGTATGATAACGTAATATTAAATAAAAAGATTATATATGGGAGGCAGATTTAAGACATGAAACGTGAAGATATCCACCGCATTCTTATTATCGGGTCAGGTCCGATTATCATTGGTCAGGCTTGTGAGTTTGACTATTCCGGCACACAGGCATGTAAAGCGCTTCGTAAGCTCGGCTATGAGATTATTCTTGTTAATTCTAACCCCGCAACTATTATGACAGATCCTGAAACAGCAGATGTCACTTACATCGAACCGCTTAATGTCAAGAGACTCACCCAGATAATTGAGAAAGAGCGTCCGGATGCGCTTCTTCCTAATCTTGGTGGACAGTCAGGTCTTAATCTTGCTTCAGAGCTTTCAAAGGCAGGTGTACTTGATAAGTATGGCGTTAAAGTCATAGGCGTTCAGATTGATGCCATAGAGCGTGGTGAAGACAGAATCGAGTTCAAGAATACCATGGATGAACTTGGTATCGAGATGGCAAGAAGCCAGGTTGCATATTCTGTAGATGAAGCTGTTGAGATAGCTTCAAGACTTGGATATCCTGTAGTACTTCGTCCTGCGTACACCATGGGAGGATCAGGCGGCGGCCTTGTCTACAACGTAGAAGAGCTTAAGACTGTCTGTGCTCGTGGCCTTCAGGCATCAATGGTTCATCAGGTACTCGTTGAAGAGTCAGTTATCGGATGGGAAGAGCTTGAGCTTGAAGTCGTAAGAGACTCCAAGGGTCAGATGATAACAGTATGTTTTATTGAGAATATAGATCCTATGGGTGTTCATACTGGCGACTCATTCTGTAGTGCGCCAATGCTCACAATATCTCAGGAAGTTCAGGACAGACTTCAGGAGCAGGCTTATAAGATAGTAGATAAGGTTCAGGTTATCGGCGGCTGTAACTGCCAGTTCGCGCATGACCCAAAGACAGACCGTATCATAGTTATCGAGATCAATCCCCGTACATCACGTTCATCAGCTCTTGCTTCCAAGGCAACAGGTTTTCCTATTGCTCTTGTTTCAGCTATGCTGGCTTGTGGCCTTGACCTTGATGATATCGAGTGCGGTAAGTACGGAACACTTGATAAGTACGTACCGGGCGGAGATTATATCGTAATCAAGTTCGCAAGATGGGCCTTTGAGAAGTTTAAAGGCGTAGAAGATCATCTTGGAACACAGATGAGAGCAGTCGGCGAAGTAATGTCTATCGGTAAGACCTATAAAGAGGCCTTCCAGAAGGCAATTCGTTCACTTGAAAAGAGCCGCTATGGTCTTGGCTTTGTTAAGGACTTTAATGAAAAGAGTCTTGATGAACTGTATTCTATGCTTGTAATTCCTACAAGTGAACGCCAGTTCATCATGTATGAAGCACTTCGTAAAGGAGCTGATATAGATAAACTTTACGAACTTACAAAGATCAAGAAATACTTTATAGAGCAGATGAAAGAACTCGTTGATGAGGAAGAGGAGATAATAAAGTCTTCAAATGGCAGCGTTCCTGAGATCACAGTTCTTGAAAGAGCCAAGAAAGACGGCTTTTCTGATAAGTACCTCTCACAGATATGTAAAGTGTCTGAAGAAGAAATCAGAAATGCCCGTGAAAATGCCGGTATCACTGAAGGTTGGGAAGGTGTACATGTCAGCGGAACTAAGGACAGTGCATACTATTTCTCAAGTTATAATATAAAAGATAATAGTCCTGTAAGTACTGATAAGCCTAAGGTTATGATCCTGGGCGGAGGCCCTAACAGAATAGGTCAGGGTATAGAGTTTGACTATTGCTGCGTACATGCCGCTTTTGCCCTTAAGAAGCTCGGCTTTGAAACAGTTATAGTTAACTGTAATCCAGAGACAGTATCAACTGACTATGATACATCTGATAAGCTCTATTTTGAGCCTCTTACACTTGAAGATGTACTTAGCATTTATAAGAAGGAAAAGCCTGTTGGTGTAATCGCTCAGTTTGGAGGTCAGACACCTCTTAATCTTGCAACAGATCTTAAGAAGAATGGTGTAAACATCCTTGGAACAAGCCCTGAGACAATAGACATGGCTGAGGATAGAGATCTTTTCCGTGATATGATGGACAGACTTGGAATTCCGATGGCAGAGTCAGGAATGGCTTCAAATGTAGAAGAAGCTAAGGAGATAGCCGGCAGAATAGGCTATCCTGTAATGGTTCGTCCTTCTTATGTTCTTGGCGGCCGCGGAATGGAAGTAGTACATTCAGATGAGCAGATGAATATCTATATGGCTCAGGCTGTAGGTGTCACACCAGACAGACCTATTCTTATAGACAGATTCCTTAATCATGCAACTGAGTGTGAGGCTGATGCAATAAGTGATGGAGAGAATGTATTCGTACCAGCTGTTATGGAACACATCGAACTTGCAGGAATTCACTCCGGTGACTCTGCATGCGTACTTCCATCCAGGCACCTTAGTGATGAGATAGTAGCTACTATCAAGGATTATACAAAACGTATAGCCAAAGAAATGCATGTAGTAGGACTTATGAACATGCAGTATGCAATTGAAGACGGCGTAGTATATGTTCTTGAAGCTAATCCAAGGGCATCTCGTACAGTACCTCTTGTATCCAAGGTCTGTAATATAAATATGGTCAAGGAAGCAACAAACATCATGACACTTCCAATAACAGGAGGAGAGTCCCCTGTAGGTAAGCTTCGTGATAGAAAGATTCCATACTATGGGGTAAAAGAGGCTGTATTCCCATTTAATATGTTCCCTGAAGTTGATCCTGTTCTTGGACCTGAAATGAGATCAACAGGTGAAGCACTCGGACTTTCTGAAGACTGGGGAAGAGCATTCTTTAAAGCTCAGGAAGG
>NZ_JAILQF010000462.1 GCF_024699075.1 Butyrivibrio sp. | reverse complement strand
TGAGGATGTCTTATCCGTAGACCCGTCATCTATCAGTATTATCTGAAGATTGGAATGTATCTGATTATGAAGTGACTGAAGACACTCTGGCAAAAAACGCTTATCGTTATAAACAGGAATTATGACACTTATAAGATCATTATATTTAGCATTTGATTCATCAGCCATGATAATTACCTCTGAGGGTTAAACTCGCAAACGCTTCGCTTTTTGTTCGTTATAAAATCGCTGCTAACGCAGCTCTACTGGTACGGGGCTTATAACCCCGCACCAGAAATCAAGATAACCCACCACCTAAAGGTGATGGGTTATCTTGACCATTTTATATATTATCTGCTAATATGTTACAGACAACTTAAGGAGGTGTTAACAAATGCGCAACAAAATATTTATTCTACTGACAGCATCAGCCCTAATACTTGGAGGTTGCTCATCAAATTCAGTTGACGCTGAAGACACAAATGAAAACAATACCGTAATTTCATCAGAAGACGAAGAGACTCCTGTAGGAGACGAAGGAGAAGCACTTGAAAGCGAGGATTTAGATAATTCTTCCCTGGATGCAACAGATAACGACTCTGCTTCTGATGATGAATCTGCTTCTGAGGACGATTACTCAGCGCAGATCAAAACTGAAGTTGAAGATGTGGTATCATCCTCTTCTTCACTTACAGATGAGATTGATGGAATCTGCAAACTATACGAAAAATATGAAAATATTAGAATGGATGCAGAGACTCAGGTTGAAATGGACAGCCTTAGCCTCAATCAGCTGTATGTATGGCAGGCAGAAGCAGAGAGTCTTCTTGACCGCATCAATGAAGCAGATGGATCCCAATACGATGCTATCTACTCATCTTACACAGACTGGGAGCAGCATGTAGATGAAATCTCCCAAAAGATGGCTTATGAGTATGAAGGTGGTTCAATCCAGGGAATGATAATCAGAGTCTATAGCGCTGAGCGTTATAGAAATGAAGCTGTAAAACTTGCAGAAAAGCTTGCTACGATAAACGGTGATAGTGATTTTGAAGCACCCGATTTTGGTCCTGTTGGTTTCTATGGTTCATATGACAATCCGGAAAGCTGCATTATCTGCACAGAAGGCATGGAGAGTGGCTCCTACACTTTACTAATATGCATAAAAGATAATGAAGATATAAAAGGTTATATTACAGGACCTGATGATTTTGGCAGTTATGCATTCACAAGTGATGATGGTTCCATAACAGGTACTATTTCTTTCAAAAAAGGAGCAGGTCTGCAGATCACAGAAGCCCCGGATGATTGCCCGGTTCCTGCCGGAAGCGCAACCATATATGATGGAGCTTACTGATCCAAAAATATAAAAAAAATATTTCAAAACACCATAATACAAAACTAAATATTGCAAAATGCTTAAACCCTACCTCCACAAAAGGCGCCAAGGACATATTGTCTCTGGCGCCTTATATATTTGTGATAACATGATTCATTTAAGAAGGCCAAGACTTAAAGCAATAAGCATCTGTCCTAAGTAATAGATTGATATATGAATTACACGTACGCTTCTCTTCTTCTTTGAACCAAAAGTATTAAGCATCAAAAGGATATCACTTATAAGGAAAAGAAATGTTCCAAGCGCAAATACACCTTCAAATGAAGTCGGAGAAAGGATAAAATTTCCAATAGCCACAGCATTTAGTAGTGTGAGCACTTCTATATAGATGATTCCAGCTATCCTGATAGCTTTATCAACATATGTGTTTTTATATATTATCCGAATAATAAATATTGAAATAATAATACCTATGATAAGTAAAACAGGCAGAGCCTCAGACATTTTAGAAGCTGCAATAAGATATACTATATGTCCCAATAGGAAGAAAAAAACACCTGTAAGATGAATAAGCTGCTTATGATTTCTAAAAATATATCTTAGATTTACAAGTATATCTGCTATAAAGCCAAAGATAAGTCCAAGGATAATGAATTTAGATACATACAGATCGTTTCTGTTTAGAAGACCTATAAGCACAAAGCAAAGAGATGACAGCATTTTAAATAAAAGTGCTGCCACATTTCTATTTTTAGTTTCAGTATATAGATATAGACCCACACATACTGCACAT
>NZ_JAILQF010000459.1 GCF_024699075.1 Butyrivibrio sp. | reverse complement strand
AAAACTGCATAAAAATATATTTGTGATATATACTGTTCATGGTTGATAAAGTTACATCATTCGAGGAGGTGGGTATGGATATGATAAAAAGTGAAGAGAGTATTGAAAACAAAAAAACAGTTATTGTTGGGGTGATTTATTCTTTTGTTGGATTGATATACTTCAGCAATGAGATAATTGCAGCGCTTTTTTATTCTAAGTCAGCACGATTTTTTGCAGATCTTTGCGGAAGTAAGAATAATTTGAAATTATGCATTTTTATGCTAATAACGATAATTATTTTCATGGCTTTGGATTTAGTGAATAATGTTATAAAGATACTAATTTTTCTAATTTCATCTGTTGGAGCTAATCATGTGATATTATTAGTAAATTCGTTGATTACTAAGTCTATTTTTGATCAAAACGTTGTTTTTAAGGGGATTGCCAAAAATACTTATGCAATAATAATTCTTACTTTCATTTTCTTGATAATCTTATGGGTTAAGCACATCTTTGCAAGGAGTAACAAATAATAGATAGCTATGGATATTACTAAAAGAAATGAAGTCATAGATATTAGTAAAAAGGTGAAGAGAACAGATATAGTAAACGCAATCATTACAGGATTTTTTTATGCGTTATTGTCATTGATGTTTATATATTTTTATGTTCCCGGTAAATTATTTGATTCTGAAATAGAGCAGTTCATACGTGATCTATGCGGCGATAGTGCTAACTATCTAATGTTTGTAACAATATTTGTTACTATAATTATCTTTATGATCTTCAGACTTATGAACAGTCTAAGAAAGATTATTGTTGTTGCGTTTTCTTCGGCTGTATTTAGTTTTATCATATCTGAAGTTTTTATTTTGTTTCTTGATAATCCAAATGAAAGACTTGGAGTTTTGATCGTTGTTATGCTGAGCGGGTTTTCAATGTTAGCGGTGGTTGGATTATTCCTGATAGTTTTATTCATCAAACATGTGCTAAGTGTAAAAAAAATTGATAATTGACATTTTATGATGTACCTAAAGGTGAAGGTGTATCTTGATTTCGGGTGCGGGGTTATAAGCCCCGTACCCGTAGAACTGCGTCAGCAGTGATTTTATAACGAGTAAAAAGCGAAGCGTTTACGAGTTTAACTATTAGTAATCTGGTGACTAATATTTTGTTTACAAATTTCCGATATAATATTATTTAATGTTCGATATGTGGTATTATATATATAGTATATATTATTTCAAATTAGTAATGATTTTCAATGACTGCAAATGTAGTATATGAATTTACATATTACTAAAGACAGATTCAATTGGCTTACTTGTTTTTTAATATAATCAGATCATAAATTTCTACCTCAAATAACTGAATATAATAGCGAATAATATAGTCATGCTCAATGGTTTTGTTGATTATGAATTGTGTTCAAGGCTTATGTTTGAAAGCAATTCTTAAATCATATTTTTCACATTCATTTTCGAAAGGAGAGGAAATATGAAAAAGAAATTGGCATTGGTATTAGCAGGACTTATGTCTTTCAGTTTGGTGGCCTGCGGAGGTTCGGGAGCTGATACTTCCGGTGATAATACCGCAGCAGATACTAACACTGAGAACACAGCTACTGAAGAGACTCCTACTGAAGATACAGGATCAGGAGAAACAGAGGCTGACGCTACAGATGGTGCAAATCTGGATGAGCTTATAGAAGCTGCTAAGGCTGAGGGTGAGCTTATCGTCTACGGTTCATGCGAGGAAGAGTATCTCGCAGCTGCATGCGAACATTTCCAGGAACTTTATGGAATTACTGTTCAGTATCAGCGTCTTTCTACCGGTGAAGTTCAGAGCAAAATTGAAGAAGAAAATGGTAATCCTTCAGGTGATGTTTGGTTTGGAGGTACAACAGATCCTTATAATGTTGCAGCAGGAGAGGGGCTTCTTGAGGCTTATGAAGCTCAAAATGCAAGCCATCTTATAAGTGATACCTATCGTGATGCTGACGGTTACTGGTATGGTATCTACAAGGGAATCCTTGGATTTATGGTCAATACAGATGAACTTGATCGTATGGGCCTTGAAGCACCTGCAGATTGGGAAGATCTTCTTGATGAGAAGTATCAGGGTCTTATATGGCTTTCAAACTATAACACAGCAGGAACTGCAAAGCTTGTTGTTAATACTATGATCCAGAAATATGGCCATGATGAAGGCATTCAATATCTGGTTGATCTGGATAAAAATATTGAAGTTTATACCAAGTCAGGCTCCGGCCCATCCAAGAATGTTGGTACAGGTGAGTGTGTTATAGGTATAGGTTTCCTTCATGATGGTATTACCCAGATCGTTGATAATGGTTATGGTAATATCGGCCTTGTAATTCCCTCATCAGGTACATCATTTGAAGTTGGTGCTACAGCTATTTTCAAGGGCTGTGCTCATCCTAATGCAGCTAAGCTCTGGATAGAATATGCCCTTAGTCCTGAGTGTGTAGAGCTTGCAGCTCAGAACGGTTCTTATCAGTTCCTGGTTCTTGATAATGTTGAACAGCCTGCAGTTGCAACTGAATATGGTCTTGATCCTGACAACGTAATGGATTATGACTTTGCAGATGCTAAGGAAAATACAACAACTTATGTAGAAGAAGTTATGACTGCACTTGGAAGTGCTGCAGACGATCGTTTCCAGACTGAGTAATGATCATGTCTTTTGCGGGCGGATGTCTTAAAAGCATCCGCCCCATTTTGCATAATGCTGTAAGGAGGACTTGATATGGCCAAAAGTCAAAGCGCCAGTCTCGACAGAAAAAAGCTTATGGGAGATCCGATAATGGTCATGACCATTATCCTTTTGATTGTTTTTCTTACGATTTTTATTCTCTATCCTTTGGCAATTCTGCTTGTAGATAGCTTTATATCTGACAAAGGATTCACTCTTGATACATTCAAAAGAGTTATGGAGCTTTCAAATTTCAGAAAAGCCATAACTAATACTTTGAAAGTCGGTTTTCTTGTTGGTATAGAATCAGCTCTTATTGGACTTTTGTTTGCTTATGTTGAAGTTTATGTCAAGCTTCGAACAAAGTTTATGGAAGGCCTATTTAAGGTTGTTTCTATGCTTCCTGTTGTATCCCCGCCTTTTGTTTTGTCTCTTTCAATGATCATGCTTTTTGGTAAAGCCGGTATCATCACGAGATTTCTTTTGAAGATCTATGATAATAGTGTTTATGGCTTCTGGGGAATTGTTATTGTTCAGACTCTGACTTTTTTCCCAGTGTGTTATATGATGCTCAAAGGTCTGTTAAAAAATATTGATCCGTCTTTGGAAGAAGCAGCAAGAGATATGGGTGCCTCGCGTTTCAAAGTATTTATGACTGTGACACTTCCATTGATACTGCCTGGTCTTGGAAATGCTTTTCTTGTAACTTTTATTGAATCAATAGCAGATTTTGCAAATCCAATGATCATCGGTGGTTCATATGATACGTTGGCAACAACGATATATTTGCAGATAACAGGAGCTTATGATAAAGAGGGTGCTGCGGCCATGGCGGTTGTACTTCTTGCAATAACTCTTGTGATGTTCGTGGTTCAGAAATATTACCTTGAAGCCAAGAGTACGGCAACGCTTTCAGGTAAGGCTTCAAGAGAGCGAATGCTGATCACGGATAAGAGTGTTACTGTGCCTCTGACTATCATGTGCAGTGCACTTGCCATATTTGTAATTCTTATGTATATTTGCGTTCCTTTTGGTGCGATGTTCCGTACATGGGGATACGATTTCCATCTTACATTTAAGTGGTTTGGTCAGGTTTTCACCAAATATAAAGGTCTTAAGGCATTCAAGGATAGTTTTATATTGTCGCTCATATCCGCACCGATCACAGCTCTTTTGTCAATGATCATTTCTTATCTTGTTGTAAAAAGAAATTTCAAGGCCAAGGGCTTTATCGAAGCAGTTTCTATGCTTGCCATGGCAGTTCCGGGCACGGTTCTTGGTATTGGATATATTAGGGGATTTTCGGGCGGTATATTTGGAAGCGGCATCCTTCAGGGGCTTTACGGAACCGGTGCTATTCTTGTTATTGTCTTCATAGTCAGAAGTCTTCCAACTGGTACTAGAAGCGGCATTTCTGCACTTCGTCAGATTGATAAGAGTATAGAAGAGTCCGCTTATGATATGGGCGCAGACAGTTTTAAGGTATTTATGACGGTTACATTACCTCTTATTAAGGACAGCTTCTTGAGCGGCTTCGTAACATCTTTTGTCAGAAGTATAACGGCTATCAGTGCGATAATCCTTCTGGTTACGCCGTCGTACCTTCTTATCACGGTTCAGATCAATGAATTCGCCGAGAAGGGGTCATATGGAATCGCGTGCGCGTTTGCTTCAATTCTTATTTTCATAACATATGGTTCAGTTGTTATCATGAATCTGTTGATCAAACACTTTGGAACCAGCCGAAAGGTCAATTTGGAAGAGTGAGTTTTGTCATTATGAAATATGTATTGTAATGAAAGAGTAATATTCGTCATTATGAAATATGTATTGTAATGAAAAGAGTAATATTCGTCACTATGATATATGGGTTATTTTCATAGAGAGATCTTATTCACAATAATCTATAGACTATCTTGAAAGAGTTGACTTTGTCGCTAATATCTATTTTTTACTTTGGAAAAAGAGGTAGTGCTTAATATTTTTTTACAAAATAGAGAGAGGGAAAATATGGCTAAAGAGAAAAAGGGAGTTCGACTGGAAAATATATCAAAAATATATAAGGATCCAAAGACTGGAAAAGATTTCTATGCTGTAAAAGATGCCAATATCGAGATAGAGCCTGGAAGTTTTGTGACTTTGCTGGGGCCGTCCGGATGTGGTAAGACGACAACTCTTCGTATGATAGCTGGATTTGAGAGTCCTGATGAGGGTGAAATCTATCTTGGCAATGAGGCAATCAACGCGCTTACTCCTAACAAAAGAGATACAGCCATGGTGTTCCAGAGCTATGCGCTTCTTCCTCATTACAATATCTATGATAACGTAGCTTATGGTCTTAAGCTCAGGAAGCTTGATAAGGCTGTGATCAAGGAGAAGGTTACTGATATCCTTAAGCTTGTAGGGCTTGAAGGTATGGAGAACCGTATGACCAACCAGTTATCAGGTGGTCAGCAGCAAAGAGTTGCTCTTGCAAGAGCGCTGGTAATTGAACCTGGTGTTCTTCTTTTTGATGAGCCTTTGTCCAATCTTGATGCCAAGCTTCGTGTGTCTATGCGTACTGAAATAAGGAGAATCCAGCAGGAAGCGGGGATTACGGCAATTTATGTTACTCATGATCAAAGTGAAGCAATGGCGATCTCTGATAAGGTCATTATTATGAATAGCGGCGTTGTAGAGCAGATTTCCACTCCGCAGGAAGCATATTATTATCCGAATAATCAGTTCGTTGCAGACTTTATTGGCGAAGCTAACTTCATGAAGGCGACTGTTAAATCTCAAGATGTGGTTGAGATTGACGGAGCGTCTGTAAAATGTGCTACTGGCAATATGGAAACTGGCGCAGACTGCAAGGTTGTCCTTCGCCCTGAAGGGGCATATCTTGGAGATAGCGGCGATATTAAGGGTAAAGTAAAGTATTCATGCTTTATGGGCGCTTATCAGGATTATCATATCGAGATAGCCGGCACACTTGTAAAGATACAGGAATATAATCCCAAGAATAAGAAGATTTACAAGGTAGGAGATGATGTTTTCCTTAATTTTGAAGAAGATACTCTCTACGCTCTGTAACTGATGTTTCCAATGCCTCTGATATATTTCCTGAATTTTAACAGGATTATATCAGAGGCATTTTTGTAATTTATAATATATTTATTTGTTTATATTATGAGATGGGGGTATAATGATTTTGTCAAATAGATTTTACACAATGTATTTTTGAACTGAAATTAGATATAGGCTTATTATTATACCTTGCTATAGTCACATTTCATTATGTTTTGTTAAAATTATATTTCATTATACTTTGTTAAAATCACATTTCAAAAGTTAAGCTCAGGAGGACTTATATTATATGCAAACAATTACAAATCAAACATTTGATGAAGAGAGAGCCTTATATGGAAGTAAGGACATAGAAGTTACAGATTGCCGTTTTGACGGACCGGCCGATGGCGAAAGTGCTTTTAAAGAGTGCAAAAATATTAGTGTTAAAGATACCTTTTTTAACTTAAGATATCCATTCTGGCATGATAATGGTCTTAAGGTCTCCGGAAGTGAGATGACTGAGGCTTGTCGTGCGGCTCTTTGGTATTCAGAGAATGTTGAGATCAAAGATACCAAGATGCACGGAATCAAGGCGCTCAGAGAGTGCGCTGATGTTACGATCGATGGTTGCGATATCATTTCACCTGAGTTCGGATGGTCTGTAAAGTCCATAAATATGAAAAATTCCAGCGCTCAGAGTGAGTATTTCATGATGCGCTCAGATCATTTGAATTTCGAAAATGTAAAGCTTAAGGGCAAATATTCTTTCCAATACATCACAGATTCTGTTTTCACCGGATGTGATTTTGATACTAAGGATGCTTTCTGGCACGCCAAGAACGTTGTTATTAAGGACAGCGTTATAAAGGGCGAGTATCTTGCCTGGTATTGTGAAAATGTGACTTTTGAGAACTGTACGATCATTGGAACTCAGCCTCTTTGCTATTGTAAGGGTCTGAAGCTCATCAATTGCCGCATGGTCGACTGCGATCTTGCATTCGAAAAGTCAGAAGTAGTAGCTGATATCGCTTCTTCTGTTGTAAGTATCAAGAATCCTCGCAGCGGCAGAATCACTGTTGAATCAGTCGGTGAGATGATAATGGATGATCCTGAAGCTAAGGGCGAAGTTGTTGTTAAATAATGATAATGATTTAGGAAAAAAACCTGTTGTAATCCTTTTGAGGCATTACAACAGGTTTTCTTTAATTATTTAAAATTTGTGTATGTTAAGTATAAGATATAAAGTATTATGATTTATCTCTTTTTACAAAGAGCTTTACTATGATGCTGCCTATAAGTGCGATTGCAAACACAATGTCAAGCATGACGATCGGTTCAAGGCTTGATGAGTATCTGCTGTCCGTGCATATTGCATAGGTGCACAGGGCTGTGATCGGCAGAGCGATAAGTGAGATTGCTATAAGATGTGTTGTGTTACTTAGAACTTCAGCTTTTCTGTTCTTTGATAATATGAGAAGCACAAGCCATACGATGAATGCTGCAATAGCTATACATGCAGTAAAAAGGGATCCTTGGAGGCTCTTTTTGGTGCTGCCAAGTGTCATTTCGAGAGTATCAGGATCAACACTTACTATTGTGAGATCATAATCAGGCTCGTCAATTAATGATCTTATGGTGGTTATGTGCTCTTCATCGTTGTAAGTCCAGTAAACATCATAAGTGTACTTGGTCCAGGTTCCTTTGCCGGTGAATTCTGTATCTGAAGTTACATTAGTGATATATGCAGGTGCGGTCTCGTAGTTACTGAATTTGGCTGCGCTTATAAACTGCATTATTGTTAATGATGCAAAGATTAAAAACAGCAGTACTGCAAATAGGCGAATGGAAGCGCATTTTTTACATTTTTTTAGATTCATTTTCTTTGTTTTCTGAATAACTCATTTTCCCTCAACTAAAACTATTAAAAATACTTGTTCTGAACTGTGAATTCATTGTGTCACAGACTTACCTACTATAACATAGACTTACGAAGATGTTAATTATGATATAGAGATGATAATTTGAAAATGAAAATTAAAATATGAAGACGATAAGATTATTATTAAAATGAAAAGTTAAACTCGAAAAGGCGTCACTTTTTGCTCGTTATAAAATCGCTGCTAACGCAGCTCTACTGGTACGGGGCTTATACCCCCGCACCAGAAATCAAGATATTCCCACCACTTAAATGTGGTGGGTTATCTTGATAATTATATATAATATGTTGATGATTAAAAATATTTAAGGTTATAATTGTCTTTATAGCGATGTAGCCAGAAAGCCCATTATCTCTAGATGATTGGTAGTTTCACTCACAGCATGAGGCAAAAAAAGCAAGAAAAGAGGTCAGATTATAATGAAACTTTTAATACATGATTTTTCCGAAAGTGAATGGCAAGCAAGAGCCAAGGATTACCAGAATTATGAGATTATATCTGACAATGGGACAATAAGTCCATGCGTGGGCTGCTTTGGCTGCTGGGTTAAGACACCCTGCAGATGCGTGATCAAAGATGGTTATGATAACATGGGAGAACTAATTCACAGGGCTGAAGAAGTAGTTATTATGAGCAGGTACACCTATGGCGGGTTAAGCAGTTTTGTTAAAAATGTGTTGGATAGGAGTATCGGGTATATTCTTCCTTTTTTCAGAATATATAAAGGTGAGATGCATCATAAGCCGAGATATCCTGAAGTTAAACCTATGAGTTTTGTCATAAGGGGGCATGAGCTTAGCGATACGGAAAAGGAAAGAACAACCAAGTACATCGAAGCTGTTTGCAAGAATTTTAATGGTCTTATCAAAGAGATAAGGTTTGAAGAATGCGATGAGAATATAAATTCTGACTGTAAAAATAAAAAGAACGTAAGAGATATTTCGAAAGAAAAAAATGAAGATATTATTTCGAATGAAATTAATGAAGATATAAAAGGTCAAAAGACTCTTTTTATAAATTGCAGTATGAGAGGGACAAATTCAAATTCAGGCAGATTCCTTGAAGTTATATCTTCAAATCTAAAGGAAGAAGCTGAAAACAATAATCTTTCTTCAAA
>NZ_JAILQF010000455.1 GCF_024699075.1 Butyrivibrio sp. | reverse complement strand
TGGTATTACAGAAGATACTACGATTTCTTTCAATATGGGTGGAACAACAGATGGATCAGATGTTTTAAGCATCACTGTAAAATCAACTGATACCATGAGTGATATTGCTTCCAAGATTAATTCTGCTACGTCAACAAGTGGTCTTGGATTAAATGCAAGTTATGATGAGAATCAGGGAAGACTGTATATTGCTTCTGAAAGCACCGGAGAAGAGAACGGATTTATAGTTGATACAAGCACGAATGCAACCGCATTATCACTACTTGGTATTAACACTGATGAACTTGATGATGATGCTCAGTATCAGGAAGCTGCAGATGCAAAACTTGTAATGAACGGAGTAACCTATACATCATCTTCTAATACTTTTGAGATCAATGGCCTTACTATCTCTATAAATTCTTCAACGGATGATGAATTTACAATTACAACCAGCAATGATACAAGTGGCGTATATGACATGGTTAAGGAATACATCTCAGAGTATAATACGCTGATCAAAAAGCTTGATACCTTATACAATGCAGATAGTGCATCTAAATATGATATTCTGACTTCTGATCAAAAAGAATCAATGACAGAGGATGAAATAGAAAAGTGGAATTCCAAGATCAAATCCGGCCTTCTTTCTAAAGATGATACATTATACAGCGTAATTTCAGCTCTTAAGAATGCTATGGCAGGTGGATTCTCAGTTACAGATTCTGATGGTGAGACATCGACATGGCATCTGTCAACACTTGGTATTAATACTAAGGGATACTTTGATGCTGAGGATAATGAGCGTGGAGAATATCATATAGATGGTGATGAAGATGATGATTATTCAGGATCTAATGCAGATAAGCTTGCCACCGCTATAGCTAATGACCCTGATGCTGTTGCAAGTTTCTTTACTCAGCTTACAAGGGAAGTATATACACAGCTTGGCAATCTTATGAAGAGTACTACATATTCAAGCGCATACACAGTTTATGAAGATAAGCTTATGGCGTCTCAATATAGTGATTATACGACAGCAATATCTGATGCTGAAGATGCTTTGGAAGCAAAGCAGGATTATTATTACAGTAAATTTGCTGCTATGGAAACAGCACTTGCTAAAATTAATTCGAGTTCTTCATCACTCAGTAGTATGCTGGGGTCATGATGAAATGAAGCATATATAGATAGACACCATTAGGAGGATGATAATGAATAAAGCTAATCCATATGCACAATATGCCAATAATAAAGTAATGTCAGCTTCCGGGCCTGAGCTTACACTTATGCTCTATGAAGGCGCAATAAAATTCTGTAATAGAGCAGAGAGTGCAGTTGAGAAAAAAGACATTCAAGAGGCGCATAATAATATTCGCAAGGTTCAGAATATAGTTACATATCTTCGTGATACTCTGAACATGAGCTATGCTACTGCCAAGGACTTTGATAATATATATGCATATCTGGACAGAAGGCTTGTTGAAGCAAATCTTAGAAAAGATAATGAAATATTAAAGGAAATCAATAAACATTTACATTCTGTTAGGGATACATGGATAGGCGTTATGAAAGCTAATAATGTACCCGTTCCTAATAGCTATATGAATAATTCTACTGCAGCAGTATAAATATAAGCATAGATATCTTTAAATCATGCGCCTTGGACTATAAGATCTGAGGCGCTTTTTTAGGAGAATAATGAGAATACTGTATTATGATTGGGATGAATTTAATGGTGAAGACTGTAGAGATGCCATGAGAAGACTTGGCCATCAGGTGGATGTGGTAAAGCTTGATCTTAAAGGC
Organism: Butyrivibrio sp.; assembly: GCF_024699075.1. The sequence goes on along the minus strand of NZ_JAILQF010000455.1, from coordinate 24,361 downwards.
TATGATGTTACACCTTTTATGGAGGCATCTCTTAAAACATTTTTGGACAAGAAAGAAAACGGAAGAAGATACTATGACCTTATGTTTTCTTTCGACTATTATCCTAATTTTTCCGAAGTATGTAATAAGTATAGTGTGCCCTATATTTCATGGGTATTTGACTGCCCGCATTATACACTTGATTCAAGCACTACTAATAATAGTAATAACAGGATATTTGTATTTGATAAAATGCTGCATGAATATATGCGTGAAAAGGGCATAAATACAATTAATTATTCTCCGCTTGGAGTTAATGAAAAAAGGCTATCAGATCTTTGCAACAAGATTGATGCAGAAAATAATGGACAGATCATCTACAAGCATGATGTATGCTTTCTTGGAAGTCTATATGATAATGAATATAACTTTTATGATCAGGTAAGATATCTTCCACCTGATTTAAAGGAATATATTGATATTGTAATTAAAATGCAGGAGAAGGTATTCGGACAGGACCTCTTTACAGATGAAAAAGTTATTACAGATGCTCATATAGATAATCTGTTAAAATATATAAGTTTTGAAAAAGACCCTAAAGACCAGATGGATTATAGAAGGGTTATAAGGGATATATTAAGGAAGAAAGTTACCGTTAATGAACGCCGCAATATACTTACGCAGATGGGCAGGTATTTCAATACAGTACTATATACAATGCCTGGATCAAAGCCTATTGATAATGTTCAAAATCTTGGACAGGCAGAGTATCTTGAACAAATGCCAAGGGTATTCAGAAGTAGTAAAGTTAACCTTAATATAACACTTAGAAGCATCTTGTCAGGTGTGCCATTAAGGGTTCTTGATATCATGGCAGCAGGAGGGTTTGTTATTACGGATTATCATAAAGAGATAACAGAATACTTTGAGGATGGCAAGGATCTTGTAATAGCATACACACCTGAAGATATGATAGAGAAGACAGCGTATTATTTAGAGCATGACAAGGAGAGAATGGATATAGCACAAAAAGGCCGTGAAAAAGTATACGAGAAGTTCTCTTATATGAAATTATTATCCGGTATACTTGGATGATATTATCTATATGGGAAAAAAGACAAAAACAGAATTGTATTAAAAATTGATACAAAAGGACTATATGCCTATTTATCGGCTTATAGCCCTTTTTTCTTTATAGTAAACGTTAAAAAATGATAATATTTTTTATTTTGTCAAAAAAACGTGAAAAATAGCTTGTTTAGGGTTAAGATATGGGATCCTTATCCGATAATAATAGTGTAAGAACAAATCATGGTAGCCATGGAAAGGAATCCGCAGCAGCTACAAGGTATTTTAGGAACTGGCAGCAAGGAAGCGAGCCCTTTCATGGAGGATTTATACTATGGTAGTACAACACAATATTACTGCGATGAACGCAAACCGTCAGTTGGGAATCACAACTGATGTCCAGGCTAAGTCTAGCGAGAAGTTATCATCAGGTTACAGAATCAACAGAGCGGCAGATGATGCAGCAGGCCTTGCAATATCTGAGAAGATGAGACGTCAGGTAAGATCACTTACTCAGGCATCTGCTAACGCTCAGGACGGTATCTCAGCAGTGCAGACAGCTGAAGGAGCACTTATCGAAGTTCATGACATGCTTCAGAGAATGAGTGAACTTGCAACTAAAGCTGCAAATGATACGCTTCAGTCTTCTGACAGAAATTATATTGATCAGGAAATGACTCAGCTAAAATCTGAGATTGACAGAACCGGTGCATCTACACAGTTCAACAATACAAATCTTCTAGACGGTACTTTCACAGGTAAAAAGTTACAAGTTGGTTCTGAAACTAACTCTGATAATCAAATACAAATTGATATTGTAGCGATGACCTGCTCTGGAATTGGTATTACTGCATCGAATTGTACAGTAAAGGGCACCAACGGAAGTAATGCAAGAGTTGCTATGGATACAATAAAGAATGCTCTTGAATCTGTATCAAAGCAAAGATCTGATCTTGGTGCTATCCAGAACAGACTCGAACACACAATTAGAAATCTGGATAACGTAGTTGAGAATACTCAGGCAGCAGAATCTCAGATTCGTGATACTGATATGGCAGAGGAGATGGTTAGATATTCTAATAACAATATCCTCGCTCAGGCAGGTCAGTCAATGCTTGCTCAGGCCAACCAGACCAATCAGGGTGTTCTGTCACTCCTTCAGTAATAAGTGTTTATACAGAGCGGCTTCTCCGGAAGCCGCTTTTTTATGAAACTAAAATAATATAGGGACTAAAATAATGCCCTAAAAAAATCATAAATAAATTCATAATTTGTTTAAAAATACCTGTTAATGATTTTAACTTATATGTCGATAATAAAAGTGTAAAACAGTAGGAATAGTTATATGGCCAGCACATATACTATTTCTAAACCAGCAAACGAGCAGCAAGGACGCTGCCGTACATATTCAAGGAGGAATAAATTATGGTAGTACAACACAACATTACAGCGATGAACGCAAACAGACAGCTTGGAATCACAACTGGAATTCAGGCAAAGTCAAGTGAGAAATTATCATCCGGTTACAAGATCAACAGAGCAGCAGATGATGCAGCAGGTCTTGCAATTTCCGAAAAGATGAGACGTCAGGTTAGAGGTCTTACACAGGCTTCTGCTAACGCTGAGGATGGTATTTCCGCAGTACAGACAGCTGAAGGTGCTCTTAACGAAGTTCATGATATGCTTCAGAGAATGAGCGAGCTTGCAACAAAAGCAGCTAATGACACACTTCAGTCTTCAGACAGAGACTATATTGATTCTGAAATTCAGGCTCTTACAAGTGAGATTACAAGAACTGGTTCTGCAACACAGTTCAACAATCAGAATCTTCTTGACGGAACATTTACAGGCAAGAAGCTTCAGGTTGGTTCTGAGACAGCTTCTGTTAACCAGATATCAGTTAGCATCTCTGCTATGACTGCATCCGGACTTGGTCTTACAGGTATTAGCGTAAAAGGACCTTCAGGATCAACAGCTAGAACAGCAATGGATACAATCAAGACAGCACTTGAATCTGTATCAAAACAGAGATCTGATCTTGGTGCTATCCAGAACAGACTTGAGCACACAATCAAGAACCTTGATAACGTAGTTGAGAATACTCAGGCAGCTGAATCACAGATCCGTGATACAGATATGGCTACCGAGATGGTTAAGTATTCGAATAATAACATCCTTGCACAGGCTGGACAGTCAATGCTGGCACAGGCTAATCAGTCTAATCAGGGTGTTCTGTCACTTCTCGGATAATAAGTTTAAACCAAATGTGATTAAACGTCTGTTTAGTGCATTGCGACTACCAAAAGGAGCTCCGGTTTTCCGGAGCTCCTTTTCATGCAATGCCAAGATCTTTTCTTGTCATTCCTATACTTTCCAATAGTTCTTCTAAGGTAGGCTCTTGAACCAAAAAGAATGGATAATCGTGGGCAGCCTTTCTGTTTGCAGGAATCAAATAGTCATTTCCATACATCTGTTTTAGAATTTCATGATAACCTATGGGAACATTTATGCTAACAGGACCAAAGGGAATTCGTAAGCTTTGACTAAATAGATCTGTTTTAAATTGGGCTGCATTTAAATTTTTTGCTACTCTTACTCCCAAAACTTGAAGAGTGTCGCTTGGGGTATTTTCATACATTTGTGATAATTTGTCTTTTAATATATGCATTTGAAGAAAAAGATTCTCGTTTCTATTGACTTTTACACCACAGGCATTTTCAACAGCTTTAATAGTATCAAGTACATCTTCTTCTGAGGTGAAACTTTGCCCTGATTCAGTCATCATATCATCGTGAGCCCTAAAATAAAGAGCTAGCTTTAAAACACTATCTATGAGCATTGTCTGCAATTCATCATCAGCTCTATTTGGAGCTTTTTTATCAAGAACATCTATATCAAGCCCAGTTACATAGGGACATCCGTGGTACATTTTTAAGTATTCCTGACTAATGACAATACTATCTCCATTAACTACTCTTGCAGTTAAGTTGTTGAAGTTATTTACCATAGTATCATCTATCATTAGAAGGCCATCGGGAAGGGGGCCTTTTTGGGCATATTCTTTTAAGATGTTATAGTCTTTTCTCATCATAAATATATCTATGTCATCATCCCAGGGAATAAATCCTCCATGCCTGATTGCTCCAAGTAAAGTTCCCCAACTGGCGTAGTAGGTAATGCCAAGGTCGTTGCAGATCTTTTCAAAGCGCACAAGAACTTCTAGTTCTGACATAAGTGCTCTTTTTACACGTTCTGTAACCAAAAAATCGTCGATAACTTCATCACAAAAGTATTTTTTGTCTACATTAATAAGGTTTCTACCCATACAGTGTTCCTCATTTAGGTGATAGATCGAATCATTACTGGCTTTTTGGCATCGCTCATCTTTAGTACATTTGGAGATGAGTCTCCATAATATGCATCGAAATAATTAAACGATTCATTATCAGTAAGTTTTTCAATTAAGTTTCTTCCTGCCAATAACCGTTCTATCTTAGGAAAAATATCAGGTGCTACGTTCATCCATTGTCTGGTATCATCTGGGAATAAGCAAATAAATAGCTGAACTTTGTCTGCATTTTCGTCAAATATTTTTAGATTGTCTTCAAGTTTGTCCAAACCTCCATTTTTCATTTCTACAAGTGAACTGGCACCAATACACATAAGAATATGTTTTTTATTCGGATCAAATATAAATTTTTCCATTAAAACTTTATTGCTATCATCATGTAAAAATGAATCATGTCCATAGTCATATAAAATCCAAGGGAATTCCTGGGAAGGAACCAAAACCTTAAGTCCATTTTTTTTGTATTCCATAGCATGAATTGAGCAGGTAAATTCATCATTACATGGAATGTTCTCATTCCAATACATATCGCTATCAGTGGCAACTATGGAGCTATGTATGAATGAAACTTCTATATCGTTTTTGGGGTTTTCACCGAAAACAAAAGTCTTATTTTCTCCACATATTGCCATTTTCCCGTAGCAGACACCGCTTTCCATAATTCCGTTTGAGGGAATGTATCGGCTTCCTAAAAAACCAACCATGGATACGTCTTTACGATTTTCGAATATATCAAGTATATTAAATAGAAAATAAGGGTTGATGATTCTAACACCTTCTCTTATATATATTTTGTATTTCGCCTTTGATGAAGCCATGGCCTCGTTGTAGCCTGAAGCAAGACTTGAGACGCCTGTTATTTGTAGGGTAGTAACATCAATATTTGAGGGAATAAAAAGATTGTCTATCCATTCAAGAATTCTGAGATATTCGTCATTATCGTCACTTGCTACTATGAAACAAACTTCTTGGGAATCTCGCTGTTTACTAATAATTTCGTCCGAAGGACGGATAAAAATCTCTTCTGTGACTTTTCCCTCTATTCGGCTAAAAACTCTTTCTGTAGACATGGCAAACTTGCCAATGGCAAAAGAAACTTCTTCCATTGGAATTTTATTTGTTTCCATGTATTTTAAAAGATCCATAGGGTTATAACTGTCAAGGAATTCGGTGCGATTAATATTGTATTTTAATAGGTTATGCTTCATAGTGTTCCTCCGACAAATGACCTATATATAGTGTATAATGTTATCGTTATAACGTCAAAAGATAATTTTATCAAAGAGGAGATAGACTACCAGGGAAGACATGGTTTGCCGGTACTCTTAAACAACTCTTTTACACCACAGTCAGCTCCAATATATTCATGGCTGAGTATGATAGGGGCTGTAGGAGAAGGTGTTTTATCTAAAATGCCAATATTATTCTGAGTATAGTATTCCAACAATAAATTGAAATCATTTAATAATTCAGGGCGCAGTTTCTTTATTATTTCAGGCAGATTTCTATTTGGACGCCAAATTAATGCAGTATTACTTTTTTGATTTTGATAATAATCAAGAGTTGTTTTTATCTTTTTGAGCGCTAATCTGTTGTTTTCTAATATTTCAAAAACGGATGTACAGAATAAAACAGTCTTTTTCTGGGAACGATCAGTATTAAAAAGCTGTGCATTCCAACTAGAAGGATATCTTACTGTATCGCTGGAATACTTTTTTAATATTGCTTTGCGAGGATAGTCAATAAAGGATATTTTTTTAGTCCATTCGTTTTTTAGTAAATCATTTTTTCCTGCTATAAGTTCCAAATAAACATTTTTAGTATTTTCTGACTGTACAATAATGTGATTTGCATTAACTATTGTTGAGGGAGTTAGTATTTCACCATAATATTGGCGAAGATCTTCATATTCAGGATCTAATTCAGTAATACAGTTGTAGGGAATATAAACCAAATCTTTTGTGAAATTACGCAAATTGGAAGAATAAAAATGAGGATGTACTGTAAAGCCTGCATTGCAAGAATCGGATATATTTTGGATATATATTCTGTCAGGCTGTTTTTTTGATAAGTCATAGTCATTTAATCCGGTTATCTTTAAACATTCAGGATAACCTTCAGTAATATATTCGGCATTTGCCAGAGTATCGTCATGGTTTCTATCATAGGTTGGAATAGGAATAATTGTGACTTCAGTGTCAGGTACTGATATTTCTTTGTCATAGATTGTTTCAAATCCGTCCCACATATTTGGATGGCAGGGCAAAAAAACTACGCTTCTCATATTTAAAAGATGTCTCCTAATTGACCTATCCTGCTGTGGGATAGAATCAGTTTTTCATGATCTTTGAAAAATGGGTATAAGTGTGCTGAAGTTCCTTTTTGTGGAGTTAAATATCTGTTACCATAGGTAAGAGTTAATATCTCATCGTACCCAATTGGGACTGGAGCGGTTATCATTTCAAATGGAACAAGTATAGTATCCTTAAATGCTGATAGGGGGCGGTGCTTTGAAGGCCCCAAAAGAGCAAGGTCCTGGTAACATAAAACTCCATTTGCTTCATGTTTTTTTGTTTTCCCAGAAATGCTATCACAGAATATCCACAGAGAATGACGAATATTTTCATCTCTTTTGATTTTGATTCCGGAATACTTTTCAAGTTGACTTAAGTAATCTTCAAATGTCCCGGTTTCGATAAAAACTTCCATTTCACTTGCAAGCCCATAGGCCAATGAATAAATGGTTTTGATTTCAACTAATTGTTCAGTATCTTTTGGAATATAATCCATTGGAAAGATATCAACCCAAGCCCGGCATGGAAAGTTGAAATTAATATCTGTGATTTTTCGTGCCTCAGGATCATTCCCAATGTCAAGGCTCTTTCTATTCAATACAACAGCCTTGGGCCGTATATAATTTTGCATAGTGTATATACTTTCAACAGATCTGTACGGAGGGAGCTCTTCCTGGAGATATTTTAATAAGGGAATGAAGTCCTTTCTCATAACGGAGATGTCAAGATCATCATCCCAGGGGATGAAACCACCATGTCTTACTGCACCAAGAAGAGATCCATAATCAAGCCATACCTGGATATTGTGTTTGTCAGCAACTTCCAATATTTCAGAAAAGAGTTCAAGCTCATTTGCCCAAGCTCTTTTCACGACTGCTGATATATAAAAATTATTACGATTTTCTTCCTCAAAAAAAGTGGCAGGTATGGTAAGCATCTGTTTCTCCAAAGTGGTTTGACATCACATAAATATTTTATCAAATGTAAGGGTGTGTGGCAAAACAATTAATTATAAATTAAATAAAGCACAAAAATTATATATGTAGTAAAATTGTATATATAAATACAATAGGAATTATTATGATTGATCTAATATGTTGCAAATAGGAATTTTTTAAAGAGGGTATTAGGTGAACATTATAATCTACCGATACAATAGTATATGTGAGCCGGATTATATCGACGCTTTTTCGAAGATGGGAATATCTGTCATAGAGGATAATGACGGTATGGATGACAGTATTGATGATAGCAAGAGGCTTACAAGACTTGGTAATATGATAGTTGATCATAAACCTGTGTTTATTTTTTCAATTAATTTTTTTCCATTCTTATCTATAATATGCCAACGACTCAGTTTAGCTTATGTTGCTGTATCAGTTGATTGTCCGGTGATTGAGATATTTCATAATAGCATCAGAAATAGTGTAAACAGAGTGTTTTTGTTTGATAGAAGTCAGTATTTATCTATTTGTGCAGAAAATCCAGGACACATTTTTTATCTCCCTTTAGGTGCACCATGCTATAGAAATGATAATCTTTTGGGAGATAGATATAAAGCGGAATATGATATTTCTTTTGTTGGCTCAACATATAAAGAAAAGGATCCTTTTTCAGATATTATCCTTTCAAGGGGGATAAGAGAAAAAGTTTTACAAGCAATGAAAAAGCAAATTGATAGCTCTGCGCAAGGATTTGATGCTATAGAAAGTTGTCTTTCCGATACAGATATATCTGAAATAGAAAAGTCTATTGATGACTTTGATAGATATGACAATTATGTGATGAATATGGAACGCTTTGTCATAATGAATAACTATATTGCTCCACATATGGCGTATATTGAGAGAATATCTATGTTAAAGGAGCTTGCAGAGTCGTTTCAAAATGCTAAAGTGCACTTTTTTACAAGAAGTGAAACTCTAGAACTCTCAAAAAAGGTTGTAATCCATGATGGGGTAAAGACTCTAACAGAGATGCCTTTTGTATTTAGAAACAGCAAGATTAATCTGAATGTTACACTTAAATCTATACAAACAGGACTCCCACAGAGAATATGGGATGTTTTATCCTGCAGGGGTTTTCTCCTAACTAATGAACAGGATGAGATTACGGATTATTTTAGGCCGGGTGTACATTTAGAAACTTATTCAGACACAAATGATTTAAAAAAGAAAATTAAATATTATCTGGAGCATGAAGATGAAAGGCAGCAGATAGCACAAAATGGATACGAAGAAGTTCTGTCTAAGCATACTACTCGTTTAAGGGCAATAGAGATCATTAAGACATGCCTTAATATTATGGAGAATGGCTAAAAGCAAAATGCTTAAATTTGATGACAATTATTTTAAAAATGAGTTCAGATGCGGCTTCCATATTACATCAATGATGAAAAGATTCTGGGCATCAGAGATGGAAATATTGTCATGGGTAAATGAAGTATGTAAAAAGCATGATATCCAATATATTATGTGCTACGGTTCTCTCCTTGGAGCGGTCAGACACAAGGGATTCATTCCGTGGGATGATGATATTGATATTGGCATGCTGAGAGGTGATTACGATAGATTTGTGGATGTAGTTGCAAGAGAACTACCGGTCTATTTGAAGTCAGTGTCTCTTCTTCCTGGAGCGTTACCACCAAAGGAAATGTGCTTTGGAATTACCACAGGGAACAGATTAAATACAAGCCCTGCACATCTTGAAAAATTTCATGGATGCCCCTATGCCACAGGAATAGACGTATTTGTTTTTGATAAAGTGCCAGTAAATCAAGAAGAATATGCTTATCAGGACAAACTCATCAGATTGCTGGATAGGATGTTGATGCTTCAATGGAAAGTAGATGATGCTACTATTTCTAGCGACGAATTAAGTGAATACAAAACTATTGCAAAAACAATTCAAAATGAGCTTGACTATGTTTTTACTGGTGATGAACCTGTGAAAAATCAGATTTTACGCCTTCTGGATCTTGCCTGTAGCTTATGTGAAGATTCAGAATCTGAAACTGTTGAAAATAGGGAACAAGTCATTTACTACGGAGAAAGAGGTTTAAAAAAGGAATACTTTACGGATAGGATTTTGGTGCCATATGAGAATGTGCTGACAGTACCAATTCCAAGAAAGTACAACGAATTTTTAGAGAAAATATATGGTGACTATAGAAAAATTGTAAAATTCGGTAGCCAGCATGAGTATCCAAGTTATAAGTACCAGCGAGAAACACTTTACAAAGAACACCAAAAAAGAAAATGGGAAATCCCGGAAGAATTTCTTGAGTATAACGCTGATGGAAGCCTTGTTGTTGATCCGAGGGAATTATAGTGAAGAGGATATTTTTTTATACAGATGTACTGCCATTTCTGGAAGATGGTGAGGATGCAATAGAAAAACTTAGAAGAGATTTAGAAACCTTTCGCCAAGCTAAGGATAAAGTGGAAGTAATATGGCATCCGTATCATAGAACAGAGGAATTTTTAAGACTAAATAAATCTGAAGTGACGACGGATTACCTGAATCTTGTTGAACTATTTATAAAAGAAAAATGGGGGATATTAGATAATACATCAGAAGAAGTAGAAATTAAGAAAGTTCTTTTTAGCTGTGACGCTTTTTTTGGAGATGTGGGGAATTTAGTATATGAAGCCAAAGAAACTAATATACCTGTCATGATCAGAAATATTCACCTTTTTTAAAAGGGGGCTATATGACTAATGATTTTACGCTTTCTGCGTCCATGATGTGTGCAAATTTTTGTAATTTGGAAAAAGAAGTTCGAGATCTTGAAGATGCTGGCATAGATTCTTTTCATATTGACATAATGGATGGAAGGTATGTACACAATTTTGCTATGTCATTATATGATATGGCATGCATCGCCAAATTAACAAAAAAGCCATTGGATGTTCATCTTATGATAGAACATCCCAGAAATAGTATTGAGTTGTTTCTGGATAAACTTCGTCCAGGAGATACTGTGTACATTCATACAGAGGCAGAGTACCATCCATCAGCTACCCTTCAAAAAATAATTGACGCTGGAATGCACCCAGGAATAGCAATTAACCCTGGAACAAGTGTAGAAACAGTAAAAGAGATGCTCCGCCTTGCAGATCATGTGTTGATAATGGCGGTTAATCCGGGTAATGCAAGCCAGATGTTTCTACCGTATGTAGGTGAGAAAGTGGAGCAGCTTATTTCACTGCGTGAAAACATGGGGTATAAGTTGTTTTGGGATGGAGCGTGTAGCGCAGAAAAAATCAAAAAATATGCACCTAAAGGAATTGATGGCTTTGTGCTGGGTACAACACTATTGTTTGGAAAAAGAAGAAGCTACAGTAAAATTATTAGCTCAGTAAGGGGGATGGACTTTAGCTACCTCAAGTAGATACATATATTTTATTATTCCAATAATCATAGGTGTCCTTGCCTGAAAAGTTCACGAGCGTATCAATATATTGCTTTTTGATATTATCGGATTGCAGAATGACTTTATCGGAATAGAAAAGTCCTGGCATTGTAACGTAAAATTTTAGATTGATCTGATCGGTAATGTCTTTTTCTGTAAATTCGGAAGTTCTTGAAATGGGAATGTAAATGAGTTCCTTGGTATATCTCTGGAGATTCTTGGAGTAAAAATATTCAGGAACTGTAAGACATGGATTTTCGTTATCGTAAGGGCTTTGTATATATATCATATCAGGACTTAGAGTGACAAGATCAAGATTTGCCCAATCGTAAAGAGGAAGATCCTGAGGATACTCATCAATCTTTGTAGCTTCTTTTATCTCGTATTCTGACATTTTGATTTTTCCAAAAAAATCTTTAAATAAAAGAGGAATAGGCACTACAAAAACATCTGTATCCGGTGATGCAGATGTTTCTTCATATATATCGTGAAAACCCGACCATTCCTTTGGACCAATTGGAAGAAATAGTATGACTTTCTTCTCCTTATTGAAGCATTCAAGGTATGATGCTCTTTTTAGCAGTGCTTCTGAAAATGAAAAAGAAGGAAGCTTTTCTCCAATTTCTTTTTCGAAATTAATACGCTGATTATCAAAAGCAGGATATGCATGTCCATCCCATACTTTTTTAACTTCGTTATAGTTTTCATAGCGCATTGAAAGGAGTTCGTTGTAATGTGAAGGAATAGGAATAGTGGTATCTTCAAAGGGAACCCGTATAACACTGTCATAATACGACTTAGGCTCACCTCTGCCACCTTTTAATATCCAAGGGAAAATCTGTCCGACAGTATCAGAGTCACTTGGTGTTACGGCAGACATAAGTTTCTCTGCTTCTTCGTACTTAGCAATTGCTGCGAAGATATCACAATTTCCAATATCAATTTCAGCATGAGCAAGTATGTGCAAAATCTTGTCGCAGCGCTCCTTTTCTTTCTTTTCATCGATATATAAATAATCTTTAATGAAAATATCAATACCGGAAAGCCATGGGAAATTATAATGTTTTTCTAAATAGTCTTCATTGAAGCAAAATGAGCTTTTATCAACAACGCGTGATAAGAAAAGCCAGTGATTTTTTTGATTCTTATAATTGTGAATGACATAGTCAGAAGGAAGCTCCTTGTCAGCAACTTCTCTGAATCTTATATAGTCATCTCTTTTCATGCAAATATCTATATCATCATCCCATGGTACAAAGCCACCATGACGTACAGCTCCAAGGAAAGTTCCCCAATCTGCAAAGTAAGTGATATTATACTTCTGACAGATTCTGTCTATTTCAGCTAAAACGTCAAGAGAACTAGCCCATGACTGTTTCACAGCCGTAGGTATATAGAAACCATTTCTAACTTCATCTCGAAAAAAGTCTAAACTGTGTTTCATAAAATTAGTCCTATTAGAATGTTAGTTTGATTATTTAATTATATCATGTAGAGCGAATTTGTTTTATTAAATAACGATATTGCGAATATAATGAATTGTTTAAAAGTAAATAGAGTAATAAAATAAATATATGTAAATACATTAATATCTTGTAGAAAATTAATGAAATAGATATGAAATAAGATTTATGTCATTTGTTGAGCATGTTCAAATGATGAAGAATAATTCAAATTGCAGATAGGATGGATAATGATGGATAGTTCAAAGAAATTCGATGCTTTGATAGTAGTTACTCCTGCAGATTGTGAGAGACTTTTACTTTTGTATTATAGACTGATAGATAATTTTGATTACGGTAATTTATGCTTTATTGGATCTCGAGGGGTAGCGGGCTTGGTTGAAAATAGTCAAGTTGCCGATAGATCTGATTGGATTGATGAAAACGATATTCTGCCATTTGCTGAAGTTCATGCATGTATGTCTGATAGACTTCATTCAATCATAGGGGACAATCCTCTTCCTCGAGGAATAACTGGTTGGTATTATCAGCAGTTTCTTAAGATGCAATATGCATTCATATGCAAGGATGAATACTATATGGTATGGGATGGTGACACTTTGCCTTGCCGCAAGATCAATATGTTCAGTCTTGAGACTGGACAACCTTATCTTGATCTTAAACATGAATATCATCCTGAATACTTTGAAACTATGGGAAAAATTCTTCCCGGATTTGGAAAGGTTATAGAACGGTCTTTTATCTCTGAGCATATGCTTTTTCGCGCAGATATTATGCGAAGCCTTATCACTGAAATTGAAAAAAATGAAAATATCCCCGGCACTAAATTCTGGGAAAAGATCATTAATGCAATAGAGCTTGAGAAAATATATGATTCAGCGTTTAGTGAATTCGAAACCTATGGAACATTTGTGGCGCTTAGATATTCATCTGTGTACAAGTTAAGAGAATGGCATTCCTTTAGGCTAGGAGGGACGTTTTTTGATATAAAAACAATCTGTGATAGAGATTTTGAGTGGCTTGGAAGAGATTTTGATGCGATTTCTTTTGAAAAGGGGCACACTCTTTTAGAAGAAAGTAAGGGCTTTTTTGATAATCCAGAGGTTCAGCAGAAAATCTCAGCCAAAAAGCTTCTTCAGGCTGCCCAAATGGAATATAAAGATGGATATAAAGAGATATGGGAAGATGATCTTACTGTTTCTGATGTGATCAATCATAGAAGCGGTGGATATAATCAGGACCGGGTAATTGATAATAAGACGCTAATTGTTATTGTTTCTTATAATTCTATGAATCTTATGCAGAGTAATATAGAAAGCATAAGAGATGTTCTTACGAAGGGCACGTACCAAATAGTAGTGGTAGATAATGCTTCAACTGATGGAGTTGAAAAATGGTTGCTTGATCAGAAAGATATAATACTCATCCAAAATGATGAGAATAAAGGCTTTGGTCCTGCCTGCAACCAAGGGGTAGAGTCCAGCATTGGAACAGAATATGAGACTGCAGATGTATTTCTGCTTAATAATGATACCAGACTTGTGTTTGATGCACTGTATTTTTTGAGGCAGGCTTTGCATCATTCTGATGATATAGGTGCGGTAGGAAGTATATCTAATTATGCCGGTAATAAGCAACAGATAGATATTACATTTGATAGTGTTGAAGAATATTTTAAATATGGAGCAAAGATAAATGTTCCTATGAAGAACCCATGTCTTGAGCGCACAAGGCTTTCAGGCTTTGCTATGCTTATAAGGAGAAAAGTCTGGAATGATATAGGAGGCTTTGATGAAGATTTCGCTCCTGGATATTTTGAAGATGATGCTCTGTCTATTGAGATATTGAAGAGAGGTTATAGGCTGCAACTTGTCAGGAACAGCTTTATTTATCATGCCGGAAGCCAGAGCTTTATTAAGACTGATTATCAGAAACTTCTTGAAGATCATCATAAGCTATTTATAAAAAAATATGGTTTTGACATTCTTGACTATGCATATGCCAGTGGAACGGTTATATCCCAGATACCATTCGGGAATACTGATCACTTTAAGGTGCTGCATTATGGATGCGGACTTGGAGCAGAGCTTAAGGCAATAAGGAGCCTTTTTGCAAAATGCGAGACCGTGGGTGTTGAGACAAATGACAAAATCTATGAAATAGTCAGAAAGACAGAAGAAGTTGTACTAAGTCTTGATATATTGACAGAGTTTTATTCTGAAGGATATTTTGACGTGATTATAATAGACAATACAGTGGCGAGCTCACTTGATGAAGTTACAGCCAGTGTATTAGTAAGTCTATTGAATGCTAAAGGTACAATAATTATTAAAAATAAGGAGTACGAGGATTTTCCTTATAACGATATTAAATTGATCATATGGGATATGGATGATACTTTATGGCAAGGAACATTAAGTGAAGGCGAAGTTATTCTTGATATTGCCAACGTTGACCTTATAAAGCTTATTACTGATCACGGTGTGGTCAATAGTATTTCATCCAAAAATGATGAGAAAGCTGTTATAGAGGAGCTTGAAAAAGCTGGAATTTCTGATCTTTTTGTATTCAATAATATCAATTGGGAAGAAAAGGGACAGCAAATTGCTGACAAATTGTCGGCTATGGGGTTGCGCGCAGAAAATGTGCTCTTTATTGATGACAATCAAAGAAACCTAGAAGAAGCAAAATTTTATAATAATAATATAATGACAGCAACGCCCGATATAATACCATACCTTAATACATATTATGTCAAAACTGCTGCTAAAGATACTTCTCATAGCAGACTTTCCCAGTACAAGCTGTTAGAGAAAAAAAGAGCTGCGCAGGTAATGAGTATGTCGAAGGAGCAGTTTTTACATGATAGTGATATAAAGATAACAATTAATAGAGACTGTCTGGTACAGATAGATAGAATTACTGATCTTGTAGGACGCAGTAATCAGTTGAATTATACTAAAAACAGAGACAACAAGGACTTACTTACAAGGCTTATATCAAATGATTGGAATGATTGTGCATATATTCGGGCAAAGGACAGATTTGGAGATTATGGAATAATCGGTTTTTATTGTTATAACAGGAGAGAAAGTAAAATAGAGCATTTTCTATTCTCCTGTAGAGTGCTTGGAATGGGCATTGAACAGTATGTCTATAACAAACTTGGGTGTCCTGAATTTGAGATAAAAGAGCCTGTTTCAAGTAAGCTTTTTAAGTATAAAAATGTAGACTGGATAACAGAAGATGTTGACATGGAAGTGATAGAAGATGCTGGACAAAAGGGGAGAGTTCGTATTCTTTTAAAGGGCCCGTGCGATCTGGACTCTATAGAGCCTTATCTTGCAGGAGCATCAATTACTTCTGAATTTAATTATATAAATGAATATGGATTTATAACCACAGCTCAAAATCACAGCATGCATATTTGGGAAAGTACGCATCTGTCAGCAGATAAGATAGAAGAGATACTTAGTGATGTTCCTTTTATTACAAAAGGGGATTTTACTACAAAACTTTTTGAAGAAGAGTATCACGTCATATGCTACAGCTGTCTGGCGGATATGGTTCAGGGGCTTTATAAGAGAAAAAATGCTGACGAGTACATAGCATTTTCTAATAAGAATCAGATTCTTACAGATCCTGCCAATAAAGAAGGCTTTATAAACGGTGAAATACAAGGACATGGATTTCCATTTACAGAATCGATAATAAATAGCTTTAGTGCTGGATGGGAATTTGTGGGTATTACACCAATAGAGCTTTTGTTTAGGAATCTTGATTATATATATGAAAATGTTAAAGGAAGTCCTTTGTTCATACTGATACTTGGAAGTGAAGTGGAATACGAAGAAAGTAGCCCGGAGTTTGATGGCATGGCAGAAATATACAGAGAGTATAATCCGCTCATTACTGAGTTTGCTCTTGATCATTACCAAATGAAAGTTATTAACATTACGGACTTTATTAACTCACAGAATGATTTTGAGGACAGCATAAATCACTTTAGCAGGAATGTGTACTATAAGATTGCAGGTGAAATTACGAGAATAATAAATGAAAATCTATGAGGTGGTAATATTATTTAGAAGTTATCATTATACCGTGCTGATGTGTTTGTAATAGTACACAAAAAGTAATAAAATGAAAATATATAATTTAGTTGACGGAAGTGCAGAGTAGTATTGAACCTTGATAAGTTCATACTTTACATTAGGGGGATATAGTATTTGTGGACTCATAATGGCGGTAATATATATAAATATATTTCGTCAGTGATGTTAGAGATGATAGCTCTCGATGTAAGGCATGAAACTTATGTCGGGAGCTTTTTATTTGATTTTTTATACTCTTAATAGAGTTTATATTAGTGTCAATATATACATATAGGTGTAGGAGAATAAGAATACAATATATCGTGTTGTATTGTTTTGAATGGCGATAAACAAGTGATAATATAAACAATATTTCGAATTTTTTGGGGGCGAGGTGTATATACTTTGAAAATAAGTATTATGTAACTTGCAACGGTGGTGATGGACTATCAGTAATCAGGATTGGAAAAGGCGTATCACTTGACAGCGAGGCGAGGGTATACATTGCAACTCGCGGGGTATCACATGAGCGCATTTGTGAGATCCTTAATAACTGTGGTATCACAGATATTGTGCCTGTTAATGCAGAGCTTGATATGAGGCTTCGTAACCAGTTTGTTAATGCGTATTTTAAGGAGATGCATTGGACGTTTAGTAAGTTGGATTATAGTAAGGCACTACGAAATCATGATGATGAAGTAGACAAATCCTCTGTTATATATGCAGTGAAATCTGAGGCTGATTCTCCGCTGGCGACAGACGTGCCGCTTGAAAGATATGAGAGTTTTATTCAGGCGGGGCGAGCGTTAGCAGATGAACAGTTGAAAGAATGCAGATATGTTGATAATACCGGTAATAATATTTCTGATCGGAATCGGCAAATGTGTGAGCTTACTGCTATGTACTGGATATGGAAGAATGCAGATGCTGAAGTTGTGGGAATAGAGCATTATCGTAGAAGATTTCTATTGCCAGCTGGTTGGAGCGCAATTATTCAGGATGGGGATGCTGATGTTATACTTCCGGTTCCGTTATATGTATCTCCAAGCATAAAAGACAATTACGTTTCCAGACATGATATCGGACCGTGGAATTCAATGCTGAAGCAAATAGATAGGATTTATGGTGAAGAGTGCTTGGAAAAGGCTACAGGTTTTTTTGAAAACACTGGATGCTATAGTCCATGCAATATGGTTGTTGCACAAAGAGAAGTATTTGATGAGATGTGTAGGTGGATGTTTCCTATCGTATTTAATGTATTAGAAGAATGCGGAATAATAAATGACAGATATCAAAATCGTTATCCGGGCTTTCTGTCAGAGCGATTGATCACGTTTTTCTTTTTCATGAATAGGGAAAAGTTTAAAGTTGTTTATGCGGATAAAACATTTATAAAGTGATGGTAGAATCTATGTAAACTGCACATTGATACAAGGTGCTATAAGTCTCCATAATATATTATGATTGGCTAAATTCCTCCAATAAGCGTTTTATATCTTCTGAAGGATTTGGTATAAGCGACAATGTAAGGAAAGCGCTACCAACATTCCCATTGTCAAGCATATTAGATGCAATATTTAACATAATATTCTTACGTTCGACGTATATAGATATGCTTGAATATACTACGGCATAGATACTAAATGGAGATATTTGCCTATCATTTATAAAAATATATGCTTCATCTAACGCATCTTCAAATGCTACATATTTTGCCAATTCTATCCTTCGGAGCATGAGTTTTAATGTTAGAAGTTTATTTTCAAATTCTCCTTCATTTGAAACATCATCTATAAACGTTGAAAGTTTCATGTTATGCTCTAGTAGTACGCACTTTCCCATTATCTGTATTTGCGTCAAGATTGAAGATGCTCTAAATAGGTTGTCATGAGAAGCGTTTTTTTCATATATGGCTGCAAATGATGTAGCATCATTATCTTCTATAATTTCGCTTACTCTATCTATTATATTTGCAATCGTTCCCTGCATTCCAGAAGCATTATCGCTATATTCTTTTATAGTTTCAAAATCTGTCTTGTGCTCAGAATATTGTTCGTCTTTCTGAGGAATCATATCACCATAGTTATCTATAAGTATCCTTCGGTATCTATCATAATTCCAAAGTGACATAACAACTCCGTCATCATGAATACACCACGTAGATAGCTGATTTGGCACAACGACTTTATAGCCTTTTTTTCGTATTTCAAAAGATTGAGATACATCGTAGAAGTCCCATCCATCAAATATATCACTTCTCCATGGTAAATCTACTTTGGTGATCATCATAAAGCCATCTATAGACTCAACTTCATGTATTATTGAATCTTCTGTGATTCTTTCATGTTCATACATTTCGGAAGGCCAGGTTCTATAATGCCCGACTCTGTCGCCATACCACATAACGGCAGAAGATGGGATATGAGGGCTCCCTATCATCCCAATCATGCCTATCGATGTATCTTTATTAAAAATATCAATAATATTTAAAAGGAAATATTTATTTACTATGTAGACATCCTGATGCATATAGATTTTGTATAGAGCATCAGTTTTAGACATAGCATTATTGTAGCCTGAAGTCATGGAAACAGCATCGTATATAGAAATAAGCTCAACTTCATAGCCATCAGGTACTATCAGCTTGTCAATATATAGCTTACATTCATCGAATTGTATCTTATTATTTGTACAGATAATAAATGCAATCTTTTTATTGTTCGCCATATGAGTTACCTACTTTTATAATTAATGGTGTGACAGGTACTGTGAATAAGTAATTATAAATAGTTACTTCTTAATCTGACAAATGTGTCAAATCTTGGTAGCTTAAACGAAACCGAGCCAAATTGCTTTCCATCCAGGATTCCACTGTCTATGAGCCTTGTTCTATACGTAGTAAACGTGTTTGATGATATACCGATTAATGATCTGATATCTTCTACTTTTACAAGGTTGCTATCTGAATCATTCTGAATAGTGCATATTGCCTTTAGTACTTCCTTATCTTTCTTTGATAGCTCATCCCATATCTTTTCATAAGCTAGTTCTGAAAGAGTAATATCAAGTTCATTGTAGACGTCTTTCATTACTTCATTATTCAATTCGCCTTCTTTGCACAAAGCATCCCAACAATGGTATCCAAGTGCCTGAAAGCACAGTGAATATCCTTTTGTACAGAAAGCAAGTTCTTCAGCCATCTGTCTAGGGAGTTCCAATGTTTTCTGATAATCTGCACATATTGTCAAAAAGAAATATCCTATTGGTTTCGTATTGAACTGACTTGTCAAAAAGTTCCATTACAGGGCAGTCTACACTTTGAGCAATATAAATAAGACCATATATGTGGCAAATTTTTGAAAGCATTGGAAAAAAATTGATGCTAAAAACGGCATCGGGTTTATAAGACTCAATGGCAGATCTTACGCGCTCTATATTACATTTTGCAGATTCTATGGTTCCGCTTTTATCTTCCATAATTTCCTGAACATCTATGGAGAATCCGGTAAGAGCTGCAATGATACTGGGCTCACATATGCTATTATATCTGTAGAATAAAATTTTCATAAAAACCTCTTAAAATATGATTTTAGCTATCAAAGAATGTCAGTGGGAGTTAAAAGCGGGTAATAATATAATAAATAAATTCAATCATCCCATACTTCTATATATTCGTCGTTCTTATAATCTTCCTGAACCATTTCCATTATCTGTCTTGCGGAAAGTTTCTCCTGATATTTGGGATTGTTGAAGATATTGTCAGTATCGGGACGGATTTCCTGGTTCTTTTCAAAAGATATGGCAAAGAAGTCTTTGGAAAGCCATGTAAAGTCATTTTCGTTTATGACATCTTTATCGAAGAACATCGCCCCGTATCTCATTGAATTCCAGCTCCTAAGAAGGTATTCTTTGGGGTGCTTGGTCATTACATAGGTGCCATAGGTTTCGAATTCGCTAAATGCTGAATCCATAAGTTCTGAAGCATTTAAACTCCTGAGAATCATTTCCCAAAAGGAGTTTCCCTGCAGTCTGTCATTTGACTCAATCTTACCTGTCAGTTCTCATATCAGGTCGCAGTTCATAAGCATATGTTCTGATATGAAGGATTTATCAAAATATTTGGTTAGTCCAGGCATTAGTTTACTTATTATATCAAAATATGGTTTATGGTATTCGCGCTTGGTATCCAGATATGGATGCCCATCATCTGAAAACATGGAAAAGGAGCTGCATGGAACAGTATCACCATCCCACACAAGATAATATTTATTATTTGAGTATAGAGAATAATTGTATTTGATGAACTGCTGGTAATACCAGCCGGTAATATTTCACTCCGGAATCTGACCATCCATATCACGACTCACTATTTCGCAGACAATCTTATGAACGGCATCAAAATCAAGTATATCGTTTTCGTTTATAAAACCGGCACGACGTATGGCGGAAGACTTAGGATACTTGCCTTGCTCAGCCTTTAACAGTTCACTTATCTCATTCCTTCCTACGAAAAATATTTTATCTGTAGGGAGAAGTGCACACATCCTTTCGTGATGACCTGTCATCCTTTTGAAATCATCAGGAGTCTGAATTATGATAGCATCAAACTTCATATTATCAGCCATGGCAATAACCTTTCGAGTGATATCTGTAAGTTAGAATAATAAAAACAGTTATTTATTATAAGAATTGCAAAACAAAATCAAAATTAAGATCTTTAAAAATAAATTCAAAACATATACTTATGATATAATAATAACATAATTAACGATAATCAGTTCTAAAACCTACGCATATTTATAATAAATTACCAGTCTAAGTTTGAATAAAAAAGTATTATATGAGGAAGTGACTATATTTCTGCTGGAGGAGAATCTGCGTGCTAGAAATACCGGAATCCTTTTTTAAAGAAGAAGTAAGGCATGGATTTCTTATATCAGAAGAAATGAAGCGTGCATGGGCTTCTGAAATGAAAGTCCTTGATATGCTTATGGAATTCTGTGACCAAAATGGTCTTAGGTGTTTCGCAGAATATGGAATTTTATTAGGAGCTGTTCGACATAAGGGTTTTATCCCATGGGATGATGATATAGATGTATGTATGCTTAGACCGGATTTTAATTATCTGTTAGAACATGCTGATGAACTTCCTCCTTCAATTCGTATTCAGAGTATATATTCTTCCAATATGTTCCATACTTTTAAAGCTCTTGCAACCAATAACCTGGGTGGAAAACTTACTTGGAGCAAAGAACGTATGGATGAGTTTTATGGTTGCCCATATGTAGTTGGTCTTGATATTTATCCACTTGATTATGTTCCTAGAGATTCTGGAAATGCCAAAATGCAAAAACTTATATATCAGCTTGCTTATAAGCTTTTATATATGTGTATTGATCTTGAAAATATTTATGATAAAGATATAAATACTACTACAGATAATAATATAAGCATTATGGAACTTGCAAATGCTAATAATATCTCTATAGAGAAAAAACATGAATTTCTAACGGCAATAACACAGCTTGCCGATATATTAAAAAGATATTTTGGAAATTCTTTTGTTTTGAACGAACGAGGACCGATCCGTAACCAGCTTTGCAGATTGTGTGAAGCGCTGGCACAGCTTTTCGATGAAAGTGAAGCTGATACAGTTTCGTATTATCCATATATAGCTACTGATAATATAGATTCCTGGCGTAAGAAGGAATGGTATGATGATACCCTTATTTATCCATTTGAAATGATGACTGTGCTTGGAGTAAGGAATTATGATGAATGGTTAAGAAATAATTATGGAAATAATTGGGTCCTTCCTGTAAGAGGAACTCAGGTTCATGATTATCCGTTTTATAAAAGCCAGAAAGAGTATTTTGAAATGATAGGTGCTATGTAAGAGCAGGTTATATAGAAACGGAGCATTATATGAAGAGACTTTTATATTATACTGATGTTCTTCCTATTTTATCCAAAAAAGAAATTGCCCTTAATAAGATCAAAAGAAATCTCTCAATTTTCGCTTTGAATGCAGATAAGATCAAGGTTGTATGGTATCCATATATAAGAACTGAAGAGTTTATGAATATTAATGAGTTCGAATTCCTTAATGAGTACAGACAGATTGTGTCAGATTTTAAAGACAAGGAACTTGGCGAATTCGATGAAAGCAAAGACTTAAAAGTTCTTGCTGATACATGTGATGCTTATTATGGTGACTATTCGGATGCTGTGTACTACATGCAGGAAAACAAAAAACCTGTAATGATCGAAAGTTTTGATGTTTGAATAATATTATTTAAATTCAATCCAACTGGTCTATTATTATAAAAATCAGATACAGCTTACAAAGCTATGGAAGCATGATATGGAACTTATGGCTTCTATGATGTGTGCAGATTATGGCAATCTTGAAAGAGAAGTTAGGTCACTTGAAGCTGCTGGTATAGATTCTTTTCATATCGATATAATGGACGGACATTATGTTCCTAACTTTGCTATGTCATTAAATGATATAAAATACATAGCAGGAGCTGCCAAGAAGCCTTTGGATGTCCATCTTATGGTGGAACAGCCTAATCATACAATAGACCTCTTTCTTGATGTAATGCGCCCCGGAGATACAGTTTATATCCATCCGGAAGCTGAATATCATGTATCCACAACTCTTCAGAAAATAATGAATGCCAAAATGATTCCTGGGATAGCTGTAAATCCCGGGACTAGTGTAGAAACTGTATATGAGATGCTGCGAATAGTAGATAAGGTTCTTGTAATGTCTGTGAATCCTGGGAATGCAGGTCAGATGTTTCTTCCATATGTCGGAGAAAAAATTCCCAAGTTTGAGGAACTAAAAGCAGAAATGAATTTTAAACTTTATTGGGATGGCGCATGTACGGCAGAAAGAGTCAAGAAGTATGCTCATTGCGGAATGGATGGATTTGTCCTTGGAACGTCTCTTCTATTCGGGCATGATAAGTCTTACACAGAACTGATCAGAGAAGTCAGGGCACTTGCGTAAAGCAATATACATGAAGCAAACTATTTTACAAGCTGGCCATAGAAGAGAAGCTCTGGAGTTTCACTGTCTGTGAGGATCATGTATGTAAAGGGCTGGTCGGCTGTGAATTCTTTTACTTCTTCAATTTCTGCGCAGCCGTCTTTCATGAGAATTACTGTTGCAGTGGCTGCTTTGATACCCTTTTCGTTAACTATTTGTAGTGTTACGCCAGATGGAATTCTCAAGGTCAAAGACTCCGCTTGGCTTTGAAGCACCATCGCCGTAATCTTCTCTGTTCTCTTTAAAATCTTTCTGGGCTTCTTTGAGCCACTCATTAGGAGCGATATTGCAATTTGGGGTATTAAAAATAGCAATATTGCAATTTAAAAAGCCCAGAATTGCAATATTGCTATTTTATATGCTATAATTGCAATCAGAAGGAGACTTTCTTATGAAATATTCCAACATCAATAATCTACAAAATAGAAAAAAAGAACTTAATTTAACATACGAGCAAATTGCCGAGAGATCAGGACTTCCGCTTAGTACAGTACAAAAAGTGCTGGGGGGTAAAGTTGATTCGCCTCGAAAATCAACTATTGATGCGCTGGAAGATGCGCTTTCGGTTTCTTTCGCACGGGCAGATATGCGAAGTGAGATATCTATCGGCAATCAGGACTTTGCTGCGATAATAGAGAACAAT
>NZ_JAILQF010000377.1 GCF_024699075.1 Butyrivibrio sp. | reverse complement strand
ATCAAAAGCAATAACAGGTCTGTAAACAGGCATAGACTCTACAACAGCATTAGTACACAGAAGTGACTGCATTGTCTGTGATGCAACCTGTCCTATTGATTCACCTGTAATAAGTCCCATACAACCTGAGTTCTTAGCAAGCATCTCTGCAATACGCATCATATATCTTCTCATGATGATAGTTAATTCATCATGTGGACACTTGTCATATATATACATCTGAATATCAGTAAAGTTAATCACATGAAGCTTAACCTTGCCTGTATACTTTGCTATAACCCTTGCAAGATCTTCTACTTTCTGCTTAGCTCTTTCCGAAGTATACGGAGGAGCATTAAAATATACAGCTTCGATCTCTACACCCCTTTTAGCTATCATATAGCCTGCAACAGGGCTGTCGATTCCGCCTGAAAGAAGAAGCATTGCTCTTCCTGCAGTACCAAGCGGCATTCCTCCTGGTCCCGGAATTACTTCTGAGTAAATATTGATCTTCTCTCTAAGCTCTACATGAAGAAGAATATCAGGATTATGAACATCAACTGTAAAGTCGGGATGAGCTTCAAGGATAGCTGCTCCAAGGTCTCTGCCAAGTTCCATTGAATCAAGAGGATAAGACTTATCAACTCTTCTAACCTGAACCTTAAAGGATTTATGCTTATCCGGATATACTTCTCCCATAAATCCTGCTACAAGCTCTGCAAGCTTTTCCGGGTTAGGAAGTTTACTGTCTCCATCTCTTTCAATAGTAACTGCAGGGCATATTCCTGAAAGACCAAATACTGTCTGAAGAGCGCTGATAGTCTCATCAAAATCATAGTTTTTGGCTTCAACATATATACGTCCGGCTGTTCTTGTTACGTCAAACTCGCCTGCACACTTTTCAAGGACTCGTCTTATCTGACGCATTAGAGCATCTTCAAAGACATAACGATTCTTACCCTTTAAGCCAATCTCGGCATACTTCAATATAAATGCGTGATACTGCATCATAACCTCTTTCTGATCTTAATTAGTTTACTTTATCTCTAAAACCGGACTTTACCGGTAATTATTCATCACTTATAAATCAAGTAATATTCAATATGCCATAAATGTTCAGACATATTATGAGTATTAGTAATTACTGACGTGAATATCTTCTAAGCATAGGCACGACCGCTTCAAGCGCTTCTACAGCCATGTTTATTTCTTCTTTGGTTGTAAATACAGACATACTGAAGCGAAGTGTAGAATCCAAAAGCTCCTTATCAACTCCTATAGCTTTAAGCGTATCGCTTACATGAGGACGATTGGTTGAGCAGGCACTTCCCGCAGAAACATATACATCCTTATCCTCAAGAGCATGAAGAAGCACCTCTGCTCTTACGCCCTTAAAGCTCATGCTTACGATATGAGGAGCACTGTCATTATCTGTCTTTCCATTAACAGTTACTTCATCGAGCTTGTCATTTACTGAATCTATAAAATAGCGCTTGAGCTCTCTCATTGTTTCTACATGGCTGTCAAGAGATTCATATATCTCTTCTGCAGCTCTTCCAAGTCCTGCTATTCCAGGAACATTTTCTGTTCCTGATCGCATACCCTGCTGCTGACCACCGCCATAATTTATAGGCACTATCCTTACGCCATTTTTGACATATAAAAAGCCTGTACCCTTTGGCCCGTGTATCTTGTGACCACTAACAGACATAAGATCGATTCCCATTTTTGAAGGATTGATATTAAATTTGCCATATCCCTGGACTGCATCTACGTGAAAATAGGTCTTGGGATTAATTGACTTTATGATCCTGCCACACTCTTCAATAGGTTCAAGAGCACCTATTTCATTGTTAACAAGCATTATACTTACCAAAATAGTATCAGGTCTTATTGCATTTTTAAGATCCTCTACTACTACCTGACCGTTCTTATCAACAGGAAGATAAGTAACTTCAAACCCCTGTTTTTCAAGATATCTCATAGTCTCAAGGATTGCAGGATGCTCGACAGATGAGGTGATAAGATGTTTTCCAACCTCTTTTTCTTTGGCTCTTGCTGTTCCTATTATGGCCATATTGTCAGATTCTGTTCCACCTGATGTAAAAAAGATCTCTTTATCATTACAGTGAAGAGTCTTTGCTATTTGCTTTCTTGCATTCTTAACTATATCTTCTGCAACCTTGCCAAAGTGATGCATACTTGACGGATTACCGTACTCTTTAGTCATTGTATCTGCAACA
>NZ_JAILQF010000364.1 GCF_024699075.1 Butyrivibrio sp. | reverse complement strand
GAAGAACACTCGGTATATGGCGGACTTGGAAGTCTTATAGCCAGAGTGTTAAGCGAAAATACTCCTGTGGATATGATGTGTTTGGCACTTCCTGATGCGCATTTGGTTGCCGGAGGTCGTGATGATATTTACAGAGAATATAGCCTTGACGGCGAAGGAATTGCAAACAAGATAGCAGAACGTTTTCAGGAGTGTATGGGAAAATGAAATATATTTTAGGGATAGACCAGAGCACCCAGGGAACGAAATTGGCGCTGGTTGGAGAGAATGGCCGGATCATCAGTAAGCTTTCAAAGCCGCACCGACAGATTATCAGCAAAGAAGGCTGGATATCTCATGATATGAAGGAAATATATGGAAATGTACTGGCGGGAGTAAAAGAACTTGTTGAACAGGCCGGGATAGATTCTGATGATATCTTGTATGTGGCCATCTGCAATCAAAGAGAGACCACAGTTATCTGGGATAATGCGGGAGAACCCATTGAAAATGCAGTGGTTTGGCAGTGCAATCGCGCAAGCACTGCAATAGAGAAGATTTGTGCAGACAAGAAAACTTGTGATTATATATATAAGACTACAGGACTACCTTTATCTTCCTTCTTTCCGGCAGCAAAGATGAAATGGCTTATGGAAAATAGCAAAAATATCGCAGGAAGAGATATTTTTTTTGGTACTGTCGATTGTTTTTTGATTTACAGGCTTACAGGAGGAAGAACCTATGCCACGGATTTTAGCAATGCTTCAAGGACGCAGCTCTTTAGTATTGAGAAGCTGTCCTGGGACAAGAAGCTATGTGGCATATTTGGAGTACCTTATGAAAAACTTCCACAGATAATTGACAGTGATGGATTTTTTGGCGAAACTGATTTTGAAGGGATACTGGAGAAAAAGATTCCCATACATGCAGTTATGGGTGATTCTCATGCAGCTTTGTATGGGCAAGGGTGTCTTGAAGAAGGGATGCTGAAAGTTACCTATGGTACCGGTTCATCAATGATGCTTAATACCGGCAGAAAACCGATCATAGAAAGTAAGGCTCTATCAACTTCCGTTGCATTTCGGACAGGAGGTAGGACGTGTTATTCCCTGGAAGGGAACATTAATTATGCCGGTGCAGTTATTAGCTGGCTTAGAGATAAGGCAGGCATTATACACAGTGAAGATGAGGTAAATTGTCTTTGCGAACAGGCAAGTAGTGATGATCGTACGGTGTTTATACCTGCATTTAGCGGATTGTCGGCTCCATACTGGAATAATGACGTCAGAGCCTGTCTAATGATGATGGACAGAAACACCGGAAAAGCTGAAATTGTAAAAGCTGCGGTTGAGAGCATCGCAAATCAGGTGGCTGATATAGCTGAAATCATGGAAGAGACCTATGGAGAAAAGATAGATCAGATAAGAGCAGATGGAGGACCAACAGGAAATCGGTATTTGATGTCCTATCAAGCAGGAATAACCAATAAACAGATACTTGTTTCAGATACAAAAGAGCTGTCGCTTCTTGGAGTTGTCTTGGCTGCCGGTAGCGCAGTTGATTTTTTTGATAAAAGCTCTTTTGAGAATGTTAAATACAATTTGTGTGAAGTGACAATGGCGAGGAATGTCAGAACCGGCAAACGCAAAAAATGGAAAGAAGCAATAAGATTGTTAACCGGTGATATGGAGTAGGAAGGAGAAAAAATGGTAAATTTTAATATCCCTTATGAAAAGAAAGCAAGAGTTATTTTAAATACTGATGCAAAAAATGAAGTTGATGATCAGTTTGCCATTGTCCAGGCGGTTCTTTCAGAGTCTATGGACATCAAAGCAATAATCGCAGCTCATTTTGGCACGGAAAAATCAGAGCATAGCATGAAAGACAGCTATGATGAAATAGTGAAAGTCCTTGGACTCATGGATATGGATGGCAAGTTCAATGTCCTATGCGGCGGTGAAAGGGCGATGAAGTCAGAGGATGAGATAATTGAGTCGGAAGGAGCAAGGTTTATCGTTGAAGAAGCTATGAGAGACGATAACAGGCCACTGTATATCGCGTTTTTGGGACCACTTACAGATATGGCGGCAGCTCTTTTAATGGAGCCTGAGATTGCAAAAAAGATTCTTACAGTTATTTGGATAGGTGGAAGAGATTGGCCAAGCGGAGGCTGGGAGTATAATCTTTCTAATGACATAATTGCTGCCAACGTGGTATTTAAATCAAATGTTCAGCTCTGGCAGGTCCCAAGAAATGTTTACAGGATGATGCCTGTTTCATTCGCTGAGATGTATGACAAAGTTTATTCCTGTGGAGAGATTGGAAAATACTTGGTAGAAAATGTGATAGCCTTTAACAATGAGTGGGTTTCAAGGCCGGTTGAGCATAGGGGCCTTGGAGATTCCCCAGCTATTGGAATCATTATGTTCAACGATTGCGGTGAATGGGAGTACAAGCCTGCACCTGTTTTTGACGAAAAGATGAATTACGTTCATACCGGGAAGTATAGACCAATAAAGGTATATAAAAGTATAGATAACAGATTTATACTTGAAGATTTTTATGCGAAGCTGAAGCTGTTTTGCCGATAAACACGGCAGTTTTATCGTGTTTTCTTTTAAGTCTGAAGAGGCTGTTGTTCAAGCCAAGGCATAGGTGGCTTTTTACAAAAATAGCTTAAATATCTCCGGCTTTTTACAGATTTAGCTTAAACCGACAAATGAGACATGAGCGGAGCGGAATAATATAGTTTGCTCCGCTTTATACTATCCCGAAATATCATTGCACAAAATTCCTCTTTTGTGTTACGATATCTATAGGAGGCGCAAAATGGGCGAAAATTCAGCATATTACAATTCCTTAAAGCAAAAACGCAGACAGGATACAGAAAGCATCAAGGCCTTATTGCCTCAGCATGTGCATGGATTTGTAGATGAATGCCTTCTCAGATATCAGCCAAGTACTGCATTTAACTATGCTCAGGACATTCTGTTTTTCTATCAATATCTGAAAGAAAAGAATCCCATCTGCAAAAAGTTAGAATTAAGAAGTATTCCTTTTGAAGTAGTTGAAAATCTAGGGCCACAGGATATCAATGAATTCCAGAATTATGTTGCATCAGGCCATAAACCGGACAAAAATGGTAATATCAAACCAGCCAATGAGCGTGCAATTGCCAGGAAAATGGCTGCTGTAAGGAATTATTACAGATACCTTGTCAAATACGATTATCTTAAGACAGATCCAACGCTTAAAGCCGTCGTAAAAAAGAAGGATCCAGAGAAAAAAGATATCAGAAGGCTCAACTCTGATCAGGTACAGATGCTTATTGATTCCGTAGAAAATGTTAATTCTGCAAGCTACCATTCAAGAGTAATGTCTGAGATTACTGCAAAAAGAGACCTGGCTATTGTGACACTTCTTTTAAATACCGGAATCCGTGTGTCAGAGTGCGCCGGTCTTGATCTTACAGATGTAAACTTTGGTGAGAATTCCATTACGATTGTCAGAAAAGGTGGCTACGAAGATCATCTTTATATAAATGAAATAATAAGAAATACTTTAAAGGATTATATCAAAAACGAGCGCCCTACCCTGCTTGAAAATGCTGAAGATCCAGCTCTTTTCATATCCCTGAAACATAGACGTATGTCAATAAGAAGTATTCAACACATGATTGAAAAATACGGCAAGAACACTGGTCTTTCGCAGAAATTGACACCACATAAACTTCGCAGAACTTATGGCACAGCGCTTTATAACAAAACTAGCGATATTTATATGGTTGCTGACGTCCTAGGCCATAAGGATGTGAACACTACAGTTAAACACTACGCTGCTATTGAGGAAGAACATAAAAAACAGGCTTCTCAGGTAGATGTTTACGACACAAATCCTAAAGATAAATAATCTTCGATCTGGCCATATACATATCAAAAGAAAGGCTGTATTTATCTGGTTTTGTACGGTTTTGAAGTATATATAATCTGTGTTTTGCGAATAGATGATTTTACTATTCTAGCGTGACTTATGCTGCGGTTTAGCATGAATGTTTCATACAATTGTTATGGTACTATGCTTGCATGTTCCACTGCTCATAACACTTTGCAGTTGTATCTGCAAGCATATGCGCGATCAGATCACTTTAAGGAGTTTATTTTTAATACAGATCTTTGCAGCAAAGATTTTCTCCATAGAATCA